>NZ_JBFRGE010000006.1:0-156426 GCF_052115185.1 Paenibacillus sp. 2TAB19
TTACTCCTGCCGGACCGATGTTATGTTAAATGCCGGTGCGTGAATATGGTGTTAGATGACGGTGACTTGAGATACCTTCATATTCATGCATTTTGCTGTTCATTAAATACTTCCTTAGAATCTTCCCAAACCATTTCAAAATAACGGACATAATATTCGTAGATATCACCTCTACCATACTGTGTTATACGTGATTGTCTACCATGACTTGTAGCACTATATGGTGTTAAGAAAACATAATCATCAGTAATAATAATTTTTCCTATATGTGGTGCATCATAACCTTTCAATTCAATCGTTCCTTCATTATGATAATAAGATAAAAAGTGATATACCGTTTTTATTTGTTGCTTCAATAAATCTTTTCCAAAAGCATTATCTACTTGCGATAATTCATTTTCCCTATAAGCTATCCAGTCAACACCTCTTGGCGAATTAATGACATCCGGCAATAAAATTTGTATTTTCTTTTTTATTTTCGGGTTTATTTCTAGCAATGGAGAATAAAATACTCCCTGAAATTCATTTCCTCTCCCAGCAAGTATTCTTACAGTACTTGAGCGTTTCAATGACTCATGTATAGTTTTTTGTGCTGCATCTCCATCTTTAAATACATACTTAATTTCTATACTCAAGAAAGTTGATGCAATAGCAGTCAATGCTATTCTTGTTGTCTGGGAAAACCAAGAAGCAAATAGAAAAACCAATGTTGCAGAAATTAATGATCCTACAATACCAATGATTAAATTGACCAACATATTGATTCCATCCATTTCTATGATCTTTTTTATTTTTCATTTTCATATATCACGTTGTTGTGTTCACGATGTCTCACCAACATAAGGTACCTTCAGATATGATTAGTCAGTGCCGATGTGTCCGGCTGATTCCGTTTCCGCTAAACTGAAATGCCTCTCCGAATCCAACTCTATTCCTGCCGGAAATAAGGCAATTCTTTTTATGTTTCTGTTACAGACTTCTTTATTCTGGCTATTTGAGGAGCAGTAATAGCAATTTTCTTAATTGGTACTCTTGCAACTGGTACAAATTTTGATGCGGGTTCTAAGTGAGTATCTTGATCATCAAAAAAGATATGTGCGCCAAATGCTTGTAAAACTTCTGCCTTTGAAACTCCACCAAGAAAGAATGACTCATCTACTCTTACTTTCCAAGCCCTTAGTGTTCTTACCACTCTTTCATGTGCGGGTGAATTCCTTGCTGTTACTAAAGCTGTTCGAATTGGTGTTTTGTCCAACTTCGCATCGAATTGTAAGAATGAAATTGTCTTTAGCAGTTTTGCAAATGGTCCTTCAGGCAGTGACTGCCTTGCATTTTGTTTTTCATGCTTTAGAAATGCCTCTAATCCCTGTGTTTGATATATTTCTTCAGATTCTTCTGAAAACAAAACCGCATCACCATCAAATGCAATCTTGATTTCATCAATTTCTGACATATAAYCACTTTTTGAAGTATATATTAAGCCAGCTGCTATTCCTTGATTTATTGCTTCTTGAACATCTTCCTCTGATGCAGATAGAAATAAATCAACCTTAAAGGGTTTTAAGTATGGAACTATAGATCTTCCACTTGTAAAAACCGCTCGTGAAATATCTAAATGATGATGCTCAGMAGAAGCAAAAATTCTTAATCCAGTGTCAATATTATTCCGTGACATTATAACAACTTCTGCCTTTCTTTTTGAAACCACATTAAGCCTTAATATTGCTTGTACGATTGGAAACCCAGCACCAGGAGAGAGTATTTTCTCCTCGTTCTCCAGCTGGTACTTAATATAAGCATCTAAACCCTCACTATCGAATATTTTATTTTCATGTGAAAGATCAAATAGCGCTCTTGAAGAAATTGCAATAACTAGATATTTTTCTAAATCATACGACATAGTTTTTCTCCTATTCTTGTTATGATGACTTTCCTATAACGTCCTTTGTCTGATCAAAATCCTTTGTACCGTGCCTCGTCTCAATACATATAGTTCCAAAGTCTACTAGTTCTAGTATACCATTTTTGAAATTGTTGGAAATAAAAAAGAAGCTGCAAGGACTATAACTAGCCCTTGCAGCCTCTACTAATCCTCCACTTCATTACATCTCGAACAACACCTCAACCACTTCAACAACTTTGTCATCCGTTTCATAATACTTTCCATTAATGAAGTTAGGCGTGAAGCTCATTGTCTTCTTGTCGCCCTCGAACAACGAGACGGAATAGAGGAATCTGTCCTTCTTGCTCTGATCGATTGATACCGTCAATTCGATATTCTGTATTGACTTCAACCAGCTCTGCACTTGTTCAGCAGCCTCATAAGTGTGCTTCTCTCCAGTAGACCCGTTTGTCATTTCCATCCGATCTACTCGCTCGATCTCTCCGGGATACAGCTGACCTAAACTAATAGGCTCATTGATATCAGCTGCAGCCGAGCAGCCTGATCCAACTGCCGCAATCATCAGCATCAGCGCAATCATTAACATTTGTCGCAACTTCCCACCCCCTATCTACAGCTTAGCAAAGTATTACTTACTAAACGTCAAACAGGGGACAATGTTTCCAAAATTACCCCTTCACCGAACCAATCATGACGCCTTGCTCAAAGTACTTCTGGATGAACGGATAGACGAACAGGATCGGCAGCGTCGACACGATAATCACGCCGTATTTGATCTGGTCCGCATACTTCTGCGCATAACCTCCCGATGCTCCGCCAGCGCCAGCCCCACCCGAGAATACTTGGTTAGATAGCAAGATGTCCCGAAGTACGATCTGAAGCGGCTGCAGCGTGTTGCTTCTGACGTAAATGAGCGCCGTGAAGAAATCATTCCAATGCGCCACCAAATAATAGAGTCCGATGACGGAGATGACCGCCTTGGAGAGAGGTAGCGCCACCTTCATGAAGAAGCCGAAGTGCGAGCAGCCATCCATCGCCGCCGCCTCGTACAGCTCCTTCGGAATAGAGCTCTCGAAGAACGTACGCGTAATGATCAGATTGTACACGTTGACGCAGAACGGGAAGATGAATACCCACATCGTATTCGTCATATGCAGGCCTTTCATTAGCAAGTAAGTCGGAATCAGTCCCCCGCTGAAAAACATCGTAATAACGAATACGAGCATCAGCACTCGCCGTGCGCGGAACTCCTTCCGCGACAACACATAGGCCGCAGGCAGGGTGAACAATAAGTTTACGAATGTGCCTAGCGTCGTATACAAAATCGTATTTTTGTACCCTGTCCATACTCGCGAATCGCCCATAATCTCGTTATAGCCGAACATGCTGAACCCCTTCGGAAATAACGTGACCTTACCCGTTGCCACAAGTGTGGAGTCGCTGACAGAAGCGATGATGACGAAGTACAGCGGATACGCGACGATCAGGAAAACAAAGAGGCCTAACACGATGACGGCGGCATCGAACATTTTATCGCCTAAGCCGAACTTGCGCGTGAATCCCATAGCGATGCCCCCATTACCATAAGCTTATATTCGCGACTCGCCGCGAGATCGCATTGGCAGCGAATAAGAAGATAAAGTTAATTAGTGTATTAAACAAACCGATGGCCGAGGAGTAACTGATCTGGTTCGAAATAATACCTATCTTGTAGACGTACGTTGCGATAACTTCCGATACCGGCAGGTTGAGCGCATTTTGCATCAGAAACACTTTCTCGAATCCCGTACCCAGAACGCTGCCCATGCTCAGCACGAGCAAAATAATAATCGTCGGCAGGATAGCCGGCAGATCGATATGGCGAATCGTTTGCCATCTGTTCGCGCCGTCAATCTTCGAGGAATCGTATAATTGCGGATCGACTGTCGATAACGCGGCCAAATATATAATGCTGTTCCAGCCGCAATGCTGCCAAATGTCGGACAAGACGTAGACAGGCACGAACGTATTCGTTGAGGCAAGAACGTTCGTCTCCCCCATCCCCGGCGAGGACAGCAGGTGGCCGATAATGCCCGAATTAGGCGAGAGCAGCACGTTCATCAGACCGACCATAACGACGATTGATATAAAATGAGGCAAATAAACGGTCGTCTGCAGCGTCTTCTTCGCCCGCTTCCATTTGACCTGATTAATGAGCAGCGCGAGTAATATAGGCGCCGGAAAACCGAGCACGATCGTAGCTAAGCTGATAATAATCGTGTTTTTCATCAAGTCGGCAAACATATAGCTGTCTATGAATTGTTTGAAGTAGAACAGTCCCCGAAATTCGCCGCCCGTAAGCCCCTTCGTAAAATCATAATCGCGGAAGGCCAGCTGAATGCCGTACATCGGAATGTAGTTGAAGAGGATAATGACGACGATAGCCGGCAGTATCATGAGCCATAGCTGATAGTCCCGAACGAACTCCAGGACGATCGACGGCTTCCTTCCGAGGCCGTTGCTTACGTTTTTGCGAGTCAGTACTTTCGTTTGAGCGGCCATCATTCCCTACTCCCCTTAACGCCTGAACCGAATGCCCCGACCGTCGCTATAAAAAGATCGGAACGAAGCATTCGGCGACGCCATCGTTTGATTACTTGCTCATGTACTCGTCGTAGTACTTCTGCATAATTTTAAGATTATCTGCAAGTCCGGTTTTCTTCACGTTGCTCAGGTAAGCATCCCACTCGGACTCGATACCGCCAGCCGTAATCCATTGCGCCCACTTAGCGAGTGCCAAGTTCATCAGATTCGTATTGTTAATGCCAAGCGTGCTGTTGTCCGCCGTGCTGTACTTGATGAACATGCTCGGCAATACGTCGTTCTCCTTGTCGACGGCGTCAAGCGCGGCTTGCAGCGGTTCGGTCTGCTTGCCAACGGATTGCATGTCGGTGCCAAGAGTCAGGTTAAGGGAATCGGAAATGTACATCGGACCGTTATCGGCCCATGAGGACGTCCATTTCCAAGTGCCCGGATCCATGGCCGCATCGGCAGGAGGCAGGATCGCGTAGCTGCCGTCGCCCTTGTCTTCAATATTCGTGCCGAGCGAGCCGAACAATACTTGCATACTCACCTTCGGATCATACAACTCATTGATGAATTTCATCGCTGCCTCTTTGTTCTTCGTGCTAGCCGACATCGTAACCATGTTCGTGCCATAGTTGAGCGCGTTGAAGTCATAGTCCCATGAGACTTGTTCCGTTTGATTCGCTGTTGCCTTAAGCGGCGACATGAACGAATACTGCGGAGCAAGCGTATTGCCGACGCGGTCCGTGATTTCCCAGCCCCATGTGAAGCCGACCGCCGCCGTATCGCCATTACCGCGAGCTACGGATTGGTACTTCGTATAGTCTTGCGTGAATGCTTCTTTGCTAATCAGCCCCGCGCTGTACAGCTTGTTCAGGAATGTCACAACCTGCTTATAGCGGTCGTCGACGAGGAAGTTCTTCACTTTGCCGTCCTCGACGAAGTACCCGAAGCCGCTCGCGTCCGTCAGCGTAATGCCTAGACTTCCGAGCAGCACCGTCGGCATGAAGAAACCGAAGGCTACCGTTCCCGTTGGCGCGAAGTCCATCGGAATCTCATCGTTCGGATCGCCGTTGCCGTTCGCGTCCTTCTCCTTGAAGGCAAGCAGAACGTCGTACAGCTCATCCCACGTCGTCGGCATTTGCAGACCGAGATTATCGAGCCACTTTTGGTTAATGAATTGTCTCGTTGCCGTTCCCGGCCAGAACCGCTGATACTTCGGAAGACCGTAGATTTTGCCGTCGAGCTGCGTTGCGATAACCTTCGTTTCCGGCTTCTCGGAGAACATCGTCTGCACGTTCGGCGCGTTTTTCTCCACGAGCTCCGTCAGATCCTGGAACAAGCCCGGGAACTGTGCGAAGTCCGCATCGGTAATCGCGTTCGGACCGACGATGAGATCGGGAACATCGCCGCTCGCTAGCAGCGCGCCTTTCTTCTGATCCCAGTCCGCCGTAACCTCCTGCCATTCGATGTCGACGCCAGCTCTTTCTTCAGCCTCTTGGAGCCATTTCATCTTCGATAGTTCCTGCGTAAGCGGATGCTTCGTAATGATCGCTGTCAGCTTCACTTTGCTGCCGGAAGCTCCGTCCGCGCCTGCATTCGTGCCTGTGTTATTATCTGTATTGTTCGAACTGCACCCCGCTATTATTGTCGTCGCTATGAGAGAAAAGCTAAGCAAACCTGCAATTGCTTTTTTCATTAAAGTTCCTCCAGTTTTTCGGTTATAGGACCGCCTTCAGAAACGTGTCGTCACGCTGCAGCGAATGACAACCTTAGATTAGCAAACGCTTTCATTTACAACAATTCGGAAAATCATTGGATTAGGAGCTTTTTATTGGGTTCGGTTTCAGGAAGAGACAGGGACGGTGCTGGATGGAGCGGCACATAAGTTGGATAGTGTAGTTTGGGGAAACTATTTACGGGGAAAGTGATTGAACGCTTCATTTAGTTCGATTTCAGGACTCTACTGGGGCGGTTTTGGCATGATGAAGGAAAATACCTTGATTAGTTCGACGATATGCCGTTACACGCACAATTCGGCTGAACTTCCCGAATTAGTTCGACGAAATGCCGCTAATGTGCTTGGTGGGATGTTTGGAGGCAACTCTAGCTCTAATACAAAAACAATGAGGCAAACCTCACTTGCCATGAACCTAAGTTCACGAGCAGTGAGGTTTGCCTCATATCTTGCACGATCATGCCGAAATCGGCCACAAATAGTGAGGTTCTCCTCACTATTTAGTGAGCTCCCTCATAACGCAGAAGCAGCAGTTCCCTCCCCAACCTCCGATTTCCGATCCCACTATTCCATCTCCTCCCGTTCACGGATATGTCCCCTTAAACTCGGCGCTAATCTTCGGCATGATGCTCTCGAATGCTTCTTTGGCGCTTTTTTTGCCAAGAAAAATTTGATCCAGCGCGGGGTTTAATATAGCATTGATCTTCTCAATATTTTTCACATAGTAATCGTACGAGTTGACTCCGTTCTCCAGCGTCTGCCGCATGACGGCATCCTCATACCCTTCGGCATGGCCGGGAGTGACGGTCGCCCACTTGTCGATCAGCTCCTGCTTCGTATAATAATCCTTCGCGATCGGCATCCATAAGCCGCTTGCATGCATATCGAGGGCGCTTTCCGCGTCGAGCAGCCATTTGTAGAACAACCACGCCTCCTTCGGGTGCTTCGTCGATTGGGACATCACGACTGGTTCGCCGAATTGCACCGTCACGCTCTTCTTCAGCATCGGCAGCACGCCGACGCCGTAGTCGATCCCCGTTGCCGCAAGATCGAGCTGCACCCACTGGCCGTTCATATCCATCGCCACCTTCTTGCTCTGAAGCGCGATATCCGGCGTAGGCAGGCTTTTCTCCTGAATCGGGGACGGTGCTACATGATGGACGTAGATTAGATCCGCCAACCGCTGCACGGCCTCGATCACAGCTGGTTCATCGAGATTAAGACCGCTTCCATCCTCCTTGATGACGCTCGCCTCGTTGGACGGCACGAACAAATGCCATGCCCATGCGTTGAACCGCACGCCGTATTGCTTAATCTCACCCGGGTTGAAGCTTGGCGACAACGCATTGTTGCCGTCCTCGTCAAGCGTCAGCCGCTTGGCATAATKAACGAATTCGTCCCATGTCCATGCATCCGCCGCACGCGAAGGGGGCAGCTCTACGCCTGCTTCTTCGAACATTTGCTTATTGTAGTAGAGCGCGAACGATTCTTCCGTCGCCTTAATTCCCGTAACCTTGCCCGAAGCCCAGTACATGATTGCATTGGGGATTAACATATCTTCATTAATATCCTCGTCTTGCCCCAGAAACTCGTTCAGATTGTATATTTTCCCTTGTTCCGCCCATTGCAGCGCCGTGTGCTTGTACAGCACGAATACATCAGGAGCTTTGTTCGCGGCATACAGCGTCGTTAACCGCTTCACATAATCGCCCGGCACGAACAAATAATTGACCGTGATCCACGGGTACTTCTCCATAAACTTTGCGACGATCCGCTCCTGCACCTGCTTCTCGTTCGGCGATCCCCAAGACGCATACGTCAGGGTGACCCTTTCATGGCCGTCGAACGTGAACGGGTCGTTGCCTGCACCCGAATCCCCATCAGATGTGCCGCCGTTTCCGCCTTCCACGAAGCTGCAGCCCGACGCCCCAAGCATGGCGCAAATCATAAGCAACCATACGAATCTGAATCTCATMGTCTTCATCTCCGTTGTCCCCCCGTCCGCGAACCCATACGAATAACGACTCTGGTGCCTTTCCCTGCAAGAGAGTAGATGTCGATCCCCTGACTGTTCCCGTACAACAGCTTAATGCGCTTCTCTACATTGGGCATGCCCGTAGATCCGCTCTCGCCGGACTTCATCCGATCCATGGCATCTTTGCCAAAGCCAGCCCCGTTATCCTCCACGGAGAACATCACTTGATCGTCCTCGTACCAGCCTTTGACGGCAATGACACCGCCTTCCTCAATCTCCGCGAATCCGTGAATAATGGCGTTCTCGACGAACGGCTGCAGGAACAGCTTCGGCACCATCATCTCCTGCAAACTCTCATCCACCTCGAAGCTTACCTGGAACTGATTCTGGAATCGGCTCGCCATGATGAAAATATATTTCTCCAGCCAATCGAGGTCCGTTCGCAGCGGCCATGTCTCGTTTTTGTTACGCGTAGACGTTTGCAGCATCTCGGCCAAGTTGCGCATGATAGTGCTGATCTCCTCTTGCCCGTTCTCGACCGCTATCCAATACATCGTCGTCAGCGTGTTGTATAGAAAATGAGGATTAAGCTGCAGGTTGAGCGCCATCAACTCCGCTTCCTTTTCCCTAAGCCTTGAAGCATAGTTTTCCTCGATTAATGTCTGAATTCTTCCGTTCATATGATTGAACATCCGGGTCAGCTGACCGAGTTCATCGCGCCCCTTCTCGGGAATGCGAATATCGAAGTTGCCTCGCTCAACCATCTTCATCGCTTTTTTGATCCGAATGATCGGCTTCGTAATGAAGATCGACATCAGGTAAGCAAGCAGCGCCGATACAAGCAGCATAACCGCAAGGAACAGAACCGATACCGATTGCAGAGACTTTAGCCCGTACAGCGCGTCCTCGACCGGAATTTCGACGAAGGACATCCAGCCCGTGCTCTCCATCTTGTCGAAGTTAATGAGCATTTCCTTGCCGTCGATCACTTTCTCGAAGCTGCCGTCCCCGAGCCTGTATGCCTCCTCGAGCCACGGCGGCGCTTCACGGCTTGTCTCCTGCTCATGCACCGAATGAACGATCACGTCGCCCTTCGGGCTCACGATGCCGTAGGATAGATTGCGGTATTCATTCTTGCCCGCATAATCCGCGAACAGCTTGCCGAAGTCGTCCGTCGTAAAATTAATCATCAGCACCGGCCGCTCGATCCCCGGCGGGAGCGTATGGAAAATGCCTTCCTCGTCGATATAGGTGAGGTTGAGTTCCTTAACGGCAGATATGAGATGGCTGTACTCGAAGGAAACGGTCTCCATATGCCGGTCCTTGAACGTCTTGGCGAAGTCGTACGTCGGAATCCAGGCGAGATCGCCCTGAGCCCGCTCGGCGAGCAGATCCAGCTCCGAATTGAAGAAGCCCGCGGACGGCACGTACATCCTCGCTCCGTTCCCGAACGTATAGTCCCGCGTTACGATGAAGGTAGCATAGATGTCGTCATTGCCCCCGAAATATTGGAACAGCAGTTCCGTCAGGCGGCGGTCGGCCTTCAATAACGATTCGTTATCCGACATTTTCAGTCCGATCATGATCTGATAGAGCTCGCTATCGACAGGCAAGACGTCGCTCTTGCCCCGTATCGCCTCCAGCTTCTCGTCCAGCAGCTGGTTGTTGTTCAACACGACGTTGCCCAGACTGCTCCTCACGTTCATAAGCATGTTGCTGGCGCTGATCTGGTAGTACGTGAATCCTAGAATAAGAATAATGATGCTGACAAGCAAAAAATAAGAAACGATCAGCTTAATGCGGAACTTGGCATTGGCGACCAGAGCTGCAAGCTTTCGAATCAAGAGCATAGGCTGACCTCATTTGCGGGTTAAGTAGTGGCGAACATTCTGCGGAACTCCTCCGGCGAGTAGAGGAACGTTTTTTTGAATACTTTGTTGAAATATTTGATGTCCTTGTAACCGACCTGCTTGGCTATATCAGCCACTCGCTTATCCGATTCTAGCAGCAGGGAGCGCGCTTTCTGCATACGCAGCTTTACAAGGAAATCGGTGAACGAAATGCTGAAGTGATTTTTGAACAGGATGCTGAAATAAGAAGCGTTGTAAAAAAAATGCTGGGCGACGACCTCGAGTCCGAGATCCTCATGCAGATTGTCCTCGATATATTCGCGGCACTTCTGCATAATCAGCTCGCTTCGCGAGCCCCTGTCCTTCTTCATCTGATTAACGATGTCGCCGAGCAAGCTGGACGCCGTCGCCTTCGTTGCTGTAAGCGAATCCGTCGCAAGCAATTGCTCTTCGATCTCGCGGCCAAGCGAGGCATAATGGCGATCGTCCATAATCGTCTCAGCCTGCTTCAAGCAGGAGAGCAGCAATTGAATCGCATTGCATTTCATGCGGAACGGTGAAGGTCTGGAAGCCGCCAGCTTATCCAATATCGCCATGCACTCTTGAATCGTTTGCTCGACCTGACCTCCGGCTACCGCCTGCTCCAGCCGGCCGTTTTCCTTCACGCTGATGCTGCCCGTCGGGCAGCTTCCGATCTCGGCGCGCAGCTGCTCCGCGGACACCCATCTGCCATCGCGAAAATAATACAAATATTCAAGCGCCATCGCCGCGCTCTCGTAACAGCCCTTCACATCCATTTCAAGCTGGTGCGTTTCATGGCCGATACCCGCGCCGATCGATTTATCATGCACAGTCTCCAATCCTGCAAGAGCCTGCTGAAGCTGCTTCAGCCCATCCGCGGCTTGCGCGCCCGTCTTCCACTGGACAAGGATATACAGCTTGTTTCGCTCATGCTCGGGCGCTAGCATATACGTCATGGCCCATTTGCCAAGCGCCTGTGCTGCCGCCCGCTTCAGGATGCTCCGCCACTCCAGGCTTCCTTCCGAAGCCTGCGTGCAATGCGACTCCAAGATCAACACCGTTCCATGTCCTCGGATGTCGAAGTGCTGGTCGATCTCCTTTTTTTCCGCTGTCTCCAGCTCGCCCGTCATCCATTTGAATRGCAGATGCTCCAGATAGATCGGCTTTGTATGAGCCAGCTCCTCCGTCAACTGCCGCGTCTCCGCGATGGCCGAACTCTCTTGGAGGAGCTGATTCTCCAGCTCCAGCAATACGCCGTCAAGATTTTCCGCGCTCACGGGCTTCACCAAATAATCTTTTGCCCCAAGCCGGATCGCCTTCCGGGCATAATCGAATTCATGGTATACGCTTACAAAAACGATTTTAGGTTCTTTCGGGCATGACTTGCCCAGCTCTGCGGCGAATTCAAGGCCGTTCATAATCGGCATCTGAATATCGGTAAAGACGATGTCGAGCTGTCTGCCTTTCGCGTACTCGAGCGCTTCCTTGCCGTTCTTCGCTTCGCCGACTCTGTAGTCGGGACGCAAGGAGCGAAGCATGGCCGCAAGCCCGCGCCTCTGCCTAGGCTCGTCATCGACGATCAACACTTCCATCTTATCCGAAGGCATACGCATCCCCCTTTAATAGAATCCGATAAGGCTAGTACCTTCATTGTAAGTTGTCCGGCATCCTTTGAGAACGGCACATTCGGTGAAAATAATTGGAAAAGAGTATTATTATTTGCTTCTGAACACATTCGCAATGCTGCCTGCCAGAAGCAGTTGGGCCGTGAAGTACGACGCCATAATGAGAATGCCGGACATCGTTACTTCACCAATGAACTTATTCCAGGCCAAGATCGAGTCCGACGCGACAAAAAATAGCGAGCCAATCGCCGCATGCATGTTACGCGATAGAATGGCAACCACGAACATCGTGCCGATGACGAGAACGTAGACGAGCACCGGAATCCACAAGCCGCTTTGGGAGCTGTCCGCCATGATGCTCTCGTGCAGCTTCATGATCATAAATACTAAGTAGGCAGCAATAGGCAAGCCAGCAAGCAAGCCGAGAAGCGAATAACGCACACGCGGCAGCAGGGCCACAATATAGAACAAATGACCAATCAAGAAAGAGCCAAGCCCGAACATGAACGAAGTATCGCCTGACACCAAGAGGAACGCGTCGCCTGCAATGCCGAAGACGAGCCCAATCACAATGAGCGTTTTGTAAGCGCGAGCCGACTTTCCCTCAGGCGGGGAAGTGACCGCGAGCGCGATAATAAGCAGCATCGGAGTCAGCTTCAATACCCAGTGCAGCGGCGTGCTGTCGACCGACAGCGTTGCCAAGTGAATCAATCCAATTACGATAATGAGTGCTATGAGCCATTTGCGAGCCATAGATCATTTATACCTCCCAGAAATGTGTTGTATTGAAAAACAGGATTTCCATTTCTTGCAACGAATTCAAGAAACGAGCAAATCGCTATTTTGGAAAAAAAGTCTTATTTAAATGATAGCATTCCAGGTGCAGCGGCATCTATAGGATGGAGGTAATTATATGAACCAATACACACAAGCGGACGCCATGACTGCCGTCTTCCGCGCAGCATTGCAAACCTTCGTCGACAAAGCGAAACAAGACGACCAAGTGATCGCCGTCATCTTGCTTGGCAGCCTATCCTACGATCAGGTATGGGAGAAATCGGACATCGACCTGAAGCTGATCGTGCACGATCAGAAGCTGAAATACGGCTATCGGACCTTCGTCGAGATCGATGTGCCGATCAACGCAAGCATTACGACGAGGAACGACTTCAAGCGCGATATGGAACGCACCGTCCAAGGCTCGTTCGGTCATTCGATGCTCGTGCGCAGCACGCTGCTGTTCACGAAGGACTCGTCCATCGAATCGTATTTCGAGCAGATTCGTTATGTAGGCGAACGCGACCGACAGCTTCGGCTGCTGCAGCTTAGCTGCTTCTCCCTCGCGCTGCTGGCGAAGGCCGAGAAGTGGCAATACGTGAAGCGCGACTTCACGTACAGCGCCTTTTGGATCATCAAGATGGTCGATACGCTGTCCCAGATCGAGGTACTGTTGAATGGCGATATTCCGATGCGCGAATGCGTGCAGCAGGCGCTGACGTACAACCCGGATTTTTTTCGGACGGTGTATTCGGAGCTCGTTGCGGCCAATGCCCACGAGGAGAAAGTGAACGATGCGCTTAAGAGCATTAACGTGTATTTGAGCGAGCGAGCCGAACGGCTATTCGCTCCCGTGCTTGCCTACTTGAAGGAGGAAGCCGACGTTCGTACCGCAATCGACATCATGCACAAGTTCAAACCGGTCATCGATCTCGATACGGGAGCGATTACGACGGGCTGTGACTGGCTGGCCGAACAGGGCTTGATCGCTAAGCTGGAATCAGACACGAAGGCGACTCCTGCTAGCCGGGTGAGCTTAAGCGAACCTGCCTATTTATTCGAAAATATGGACGAACCGCAATGGGGGATGTGATCGACGTATGAAGCAATTTATTGAAGTACGCGGAGCAAGGCAGAACAATTTGCAAAATATCGATGTTAACATTCCGCGCGACAAGCTGACGGTCATTACAGGTGTCAGCGGCTCCGGCAAGTCGTCGCTCGCGTTCGAAGTCATTTACGGCGAAGGACAACGGCGATTCCTCGAATCGCTGTCCACCTTCGCGAAGAGCCGAATGAATCAGCTTAAGAAACCGGATGTCGACTTCGTCTTCGGTCTATCTCCCGTCATTGCGATCGAGCAGAAAAAAGGGATCGTCAATCCGCGTTCGACAGTCGGTACGATGACCGACATCTACGACTTCCTGCGGCTGCTGTTCGCCTCGGCAAGCGATGCGGGCTGTCCGTTCTGCGATCATAAAGTTCCGGCTCGGACGCCCGGCCAAATGATCGATCGTATCCAGCAGCTGCCGATGGGCACGGAGCTGGAGGTGCTCGCGCCGATCTACAAAATTTACGGCGAGAACTATGAAACGACGTTCGACGAAATTCGCTCCAAAGGCTTCCGTACGGTTATCATCGATGGCTCGCGGTTCAGCTTGGGCGACCCGATTGCTCTAGACGAGGAAATCGAGCATCAGATCGAGGTCGTGATCGATAAAGTGGTCGTACAGTCAAACGTGTTCAAGCTGCTCACCAAAACGATCGAGAACAGCTTGAAGCTCGTGGGCGAAGGCTTCATCCGCTTCGAGATTACCGGCGTTCCTGAAGGCAAGCAAGTGAATACCGATGACTTCTACCGAGGCTTCGCCTGCCCGGAGCATCATCTGACGCTCGGCGAGCTGCAGCCGAACTACTTCTCCTTCAACGACCCGGACAGCGCCTGCCGCACCTGCGGCGGCATCGGAACGTTCATGCGCGCGGAAGCGAAGTTTCTGGTGAAGAACGCCGACAAAAGCATCAACAAAGGCGCGCTCGATCCGAAGATGCTCGGAACGAACAATACGACCTGGAACTGGGCGATGCTGAACAGCTTGGCGAAGCATTACGGCTTCAGCCTCGATACCCCGCTCAGGGAGCTGCCCGATTGGGCGCACAGCCTTATTTTCTACGGGTCGCGCGGAGAGAAATTCCCGTTCACGCCCGGTGATGAAATCAGCAAAACGCAAGCCCGCCATATCGGCAAGCCGATGAGCTACGGCGGACTCGTCCATATGATCAACTGGTGGTATAAGCTGTACCTGAAGCGCAAGGCAGTGAGTCCTGCTGAAGAAGAATTTTACAAGCGCGTCATGATCGAGCACACATGCCCGGACTGCGAAGGACGCAAGCTGAAGCCGCAGCGCTTCCATGTCAAAGTCGGCGGCGCGGATATACATGAGCTATGCCAAAAGTCGCTTCAAGAGCTGCATTCCTTCCTCGACGGGCTGACGTTCAAGGAAGAAACCGCAGTCATCGGCCGTCAGATTACGGCCGAGATTCAGTCGCGGCTCGTGCTGCTGCTCGATATTGGACTCGACTATCTGAGTCTTGGCAGACGCTCGGACTCGATCTCCGGCGGCGAAGCGCAGCGTATTCGCTTGTCGACGCAGATCAGCTCGGGTCTTATGGGCATGCTCTACGTGCTGGATGAGCCGAGCATCGGCCTTCATGCCCGCGACAGCATGCGCATCATCGATACGCTGAAGAAGCTGCGCGATATCGGCAATACGATCATCGTCGTCGAGCATGACATCGACACGATCTGCAGCGCCGACCATATTATCGAGGTCGGGCCTGGACCGGGCCGGCGCGGAGGCCGTATTATCGCCGAAGGCAAGGTCGAGCAGCTTCGCGCCGAGGCGAACTCCATTACGGGCGCATTCCTGACTGGCGCCCGAAGAATCGAGGTCCCTGCCCAGCGCAGACAGCCGCAAGGGATGAAGCTTACCATCCGCGGCGCGCGGGCGAATAATCTCCGGAACATTACCGTCGATATTCCGCTCGGCGTTATGGTGTGCATTACCGGCGTATCGGGCTCGGGCAAAAGTACGCTCATTAACGAAGTCATGTGCAAGCAGCTCTATGCAACCTTCCATGACGCCCGCATCGTGCCGGGCGAGCATGACGCGCTGGAAGGACATGAGCAGCTTAGCGGCATTATCACGATCGACCAATCGCCGATCGGCCGCAGCTCCCGCTCCAATCCGGCCACTTACGTCGGCTTCTTCGACCGCATTCGCGAGATGTATGCCGAGGCGGCAAGCGCGGAAGGCAGTCCGCTCACGAAGCATGACTTCAGCTTCAATCAGAAGAACGGCGGCCGCTGCGAGCATTGCCAAGGCGAAGGAACGGTCACGACGCAGCTGCAGTTCATGCCCGACGTCGAAGCGGTATGTCCGGTATGCAAGGGCGCCCGCTTCAACGAAAGCGTGCTCGATGTACGCATTAAGGAGAAGAACATCGCGGAGGTGCTCGATATGAGCATCGAGGATGCCGTTGCCTTCTTCGACGATCAGCCTTATATCGCGCGCAAGCTGGCGGTGCTGAACGATCTTGGTCTTGGCTATTTGCAGATCGGCCAATCATCGGCTACCTTGTCCGGCGGCGAAGCTCAGCGTATCAAGCTCGCCACCGAGCTGAGCAAGGTGAAGCGCGGCTCGCATAACCTGTACGTGCTCGACGAGCCGACAACGGGCCTCCACCTGCGCGACATTCAGCGGCTCATCGACTGCCTGAACCAGCTCGTGGATGCCGGCCACACCGTCGTTATCATCGAGCATCATCTCGATATGATCAAGATTGCCGACCATATTATCGATATGGGGCCGGACGGCGGACATAAAGGCGGTACGGTCGTCGCCTCCGGTACGCCGGAAGAGGTTGCGGCCAGCAGCGACTCCTTAACGGGCCGCTACTTGCGCGAGATGCTTGCCCCTCAGCATACTTATGCGCGTTAGGGTGCTAATCTTAATCTAGTAACCAAAGAAATCCGTCCTTTTCCAAGTAACCTCACTAGGTTTGCTTGGATCGGGTCGGATTTCTTTTTTAGGAAGCGTTATTCATCCTATTCTTACAATCTTGCTAATTCGGCATCTAATAGGATGGATTCTTCTGCTTATTCTGCATGAAGCATCTCTCTTGGAGCTTCTGACACCTCATAAGTTCAGCAATAGGCTGAGTATCCATCTTATCCTTTCTACTTTTACTAGACTGGCTGCTGTAAGATGGATTTCACCGCTTATTATTAACACTGCTCGCGGCTGCTTCTGCCGCTGACTCAGTAGCTCTACTATATGAACTGCTTCGCCCCGCCGCTCCCCTTCCTGATCTTAAGCGTGTCGAACAGCCTGCCTTCGATATCGATTGCTCGAAGATCCAGGCAGTCGCCTGCCGCCGTCACCTGTACAAAATGCGGTACGGCGAGCGACTGCGACGTATGCCATTCCCGCTTCGGGAGCTGCCAGCTCGGCATGGCGCCCGCTCCTCCGGCCACGACATAGACAATCCCGTTGTCGAAATCCAGCTTCCCTTCCCGCAGCGGATGGCTTCGCTCGTACACGATCGTATGCGAGCTGAATACGACATCGACGCCGTACTTCTCCATGACCGGCGCGAGCTTCCGCAACGCCTCCACCTCATAACCTCCCGATACGAAAGGCGAGTAATGGATGAACACGATCCGCCATTTCAAAGCCTTATTCTCTGCAGCTGCCTGCAAATCACGCTCCAAAAAATCGTATTGCGCATGGCCGGGGCCAATCGATCCATCACCATCCGGATAAAAGTCATCCTTAATGAAATCGGTGCTGTCCAGCGCTATGAAATGGGCATCTCCATAGTTGAAAGAGTAATAATTGCCCGGATGCGGATAAGCGGAATAATCGTAAAACCACGAGCTTTGATACTCATGATTGCCTAAGCAGCTATAGAACGGTGTCGCTGCAAGCAATTCCTTTCCCGGCCCGAACAAGTACGTATGCCAGTCCTCCTGCCTGCGTCCATCGTCCACCATATCGCCGACGAATAGAGCAAAGTCGGGCCGATACTTGCTCATTTGACTGAACAGCGACCTATTAATATCTCCACCGCTCTGGTCAAAATAATGATAACCTCCCGTCTCGCTCGTCACGACGAACGAGAAAGGAACGCCGCCCGGCGCAGCTATGCGGAACGGATGCGGCCCTTCCTCCACGCTCCTCCCCTCGGCACTATCCGCATACGCCTTATAGAAATAAGTCGTTCCCGGCGTCAAACCATCCACGGTAAGCCGCTGAATCCGTCGATGCGATCCTTCTTCGCTATGCACGGTCATCATAGGGTGATCATGGAGCACGTAATTGCCCCGCTCCCCGCTATGAATCCGATTCGCTGCATAGATCTCAAGCTTTCCGCTCGCCGGCTGCGACGTCTCCCACATCATCGTCATGCCGCGCTCGGTCGGCCATTGCAAATAAGGGCCGTTCACGAACGTCAGCTCCGAAGCCAAGGAGCTGGCACCACGCTGCGCCTCCACCGCCGCCTGTGCCCGAAGAACGAGCTCTCTCGCGCTCGCCGGGCTATCCTCGCCCTCTTTGTTTTTGACAGGCGCGAACTCCCCTTCCCTCCCTGCCTTCAACACCGTCATTCCGTCCGACATCGGGAAGAAATCGAATATAAACCGCTCCAGCTTATAAGCGTTAGGCTCGGTTGGCTCCACATAACGCCCTTCCGCATCGACATAGTCGATTTTCTTCTTCGCGACATGGTAGGGAAGGTCGGTATCGGCATGCTTCTCTATGAAATCTAGCCGGAACAAATGAATTGAAATGTTGCCTAAATGATACGTAAGACTGCCGTCCAGCTCTCGCGATTCGAGCATGGCTTGCGGAACTTCGGTATACTCGACGACCGCAGGTCTGCCATTCCTCATGCATAGAATGCCGATCTTCTCGTCGGGATTCGTCCTCTCCACAACTTTGGTCGCGATCGGATGCCCACCGGCAACCACTACCCCGATGAAAGCCGGATCAGCGATCTGGATAAGCGCGTTATCGACGTTATAATAAAACACCCATTGAATGCCCCGCCGCTTCATATCTTCAAGCGCCCCCGAGCTTCGCAGGGAAGAGAAGCATTCTCCGTTGCCGCTCGGCGCGAAGTTCAGCTCAGACTCCGACGAGAACAGCAGCTTGCCGCTGTAATCAACCGCCGGCATCGTGTGCTGCTGGAAGAAGCAGCAATCCTGCTTCGGATAACCAAAAAATCCCGCTTCTTCGAAAAAAGCTCTCGTCTCCGCATCATTATCGGGACTTGTCATGATATACCAGGGAATAGTGACGCCTGTCCTGCGCGAGAGTTCCGCCAGCCGATCCGCTTGCAGCTCGAACAGCGACTTGCCTGAGGGCAGCCCGATGTCGATTGTTCCTTTTGGACCGTCATGGCCTAACCTGCTGCCATGTCCGCCCGCTACGACGAGAGCGGCTATTTTGCCATTCTGTAATTGCTCCAAGCCTAGCTGTATATAGTCATCGCGCTCCGCTTCGCCAAAGCTGTCCCATTCTTTATAGGCGATTGGAGCAATCATTCCCATGTCATCGTTATCGGAAGCGCGATGCTGGTTCACTATTTTTTTCAACCGATCCAAATCCGCGCGAAGCACTTGCTCGCACAATCGCTCACGCTTCGGCGTATCCAAACTTTTCATGACATGAAGCACATGCTCCTGCTTATGCTGGATAAGCACAGCCTCCGCCTGCTGCAACAAATGATCCATTTTATCACCTCTTCGGCATCGTTCCGCTAGGGTATGTAGATTAAACTTTATATTTAACTTTTACCTTGCGCCTTCCATTGGTCTCCCCCTACTATTAGAACATATATTGGATGAATTTGTCTTCTTTGGAGGAAATCACGTTGAACATACCTATCAAACAATATTGGCGCTTGCTCAGCTCCTACTTGCGGCATGAACGCGGTAAGCTGGCAGCACTCGCGCTATTGCTTATAGCCGGAATCGGCCTGCAGCTCTGGAATCCCCAAATTATGCGCCAATTCATCGACGACGCGACGAAGCCGGGCGTCTCGCTCGGCAGCCTCATCGGCGGCGCGGTCCTATTCATCGTGCTTGCTCTTCTCTATCAGCTCGTTACTGTCTGCTCCGGATACGTGGGCGAACAGGTCGGCTGGACGGCGACGAACGCGCTGCGGGGCGATCTTGCTAAGCATTGCCTTCATCTCGACCAGTCGTTCCATAAGGAAAGAACGAGCGGCGAAATGATTCAGCGGATAGACGGCGACGTGAACGAGCTGTCCAACTTTTTCTCCAGCTTCGTATTTTCTTTATCTGCCAATGTACTGCTCATATCAGGCGTGCTAGTCATGATGTTCCTTGAAGATTGGATACTTGGGCTGGGCATGACGCTCTTCGTCATAGCCGCCGTTATCGTGCTGCAGCGAATCCGTTCCTCGTTCTCGTCCGCTTGGGTCAAGTCGAGCGAGGCCTATGCCGAAATGTACGGTTTCCTTGGCGAGCATATGGCAGGCACCGAGGACACCCGCGCGAACGGCGCAAGCTCTTTCGTCATGCGCCGCTTTCACGGCATTTTGCGCAAGCTGCTTCCAATCCATATGAAAGCAAGCTTCGGCGGCTACACGATGTGGGTATCGACCATTTTCGTATTCGCGCTTAGCCGTTCCCTTGCCCTTATTTACTGCGGTTATTTGTGGGCTACCGATGCCATGAYGCTCGGAACGATTTATTTGGTGTTCACTTATACGGAGCTACTAAACCATCCGTTGGAGCAAATCCGGACGCAAATTCAGGATCTGCAGCGTGCGGACGCCAGCATTGTTAGGGTCAGCCAGTTGTTCGCGACGAAGTCTGCACTCGTGGAAAAGCACTCGCCATCGCAGATGGCAGACGGCGCGCTGGCCGTTAAGTTCGAGGACGTCAGCTTCAACTACAGAGGGCAAGACAGCAGCGAGACCAGCGCTGCATCCGTGCTGCGCAATGTCAGCTTCGAGCTTGCTCCAGGCCGAGTGCTCGGCCTGTTAGGGAGAACGGGAAGCGGCAAAAGCACGCTTGCCCGCCTGCTTGTACGATTCTACGACGCAACGGAAGGCACTGTGCGCATCGGCGGCGAGGACGTCAGAGAAGTAGCCCTGTCTCAGCTCCGCGGCAAGATCGCCATGGTCTCGCAAAATATTCAATTATTCCAAGCGACTGTCCGCGACAATCTCACTTTATATGACTCTTCCATCCCGGATGCTCGCCTCATCGAGGTGTTGACCGATCTAGGCTTAGCTTCATGGCTGGCATCCCTTGAGAACGGGCTCGATACGACGCTCGCTTCGGGCGGCAGCGGTCTCTCGGCCGGAGAAGCGCAGCTGCTTGCGTTCGCCCGCGCATTTCTAGCCGATCCAAGCCTCGTCATTCTGGATGAAGCTTCATCCAGGCTTGATCCCGCGACGGAATCGCATATGGAAAGAGCCATCGATAAGCTGCTCGCCGGACGAACGGCCATCATTATCGCCCACCGGCTCGCAACGATAAAGCGCGCTGACGACATCCTCATCCTGGATGCGGGAACGGTTGTTGAAGCCGGATCGCGTACCGAGCTCGCGGCAGACAACAGCTCGCGCCTCTATCAACTATTAAGAACGGGGACCGAGGAGGTGCTTGCATGAACATGAATAGAAGTATGAAAAAGAACGGCAACAACATCCAACCTTCGACGCTGCAGTCGATGTGGCGGCTCATTCGCTATCGCCCGGTTCTCTATACGGCAAACGCGGTTTTATGGATTGGCGTTCACTTATTCCCGCTATTTCCGGGGTTAATTATACAGCAGTTTTTCGATAAACTGACCGGCCAGTCTACATGGACCTTGAGCGCTTATGGCTTGGCAGCGCTGTTGATGGCCATATCCGTCGCCCGGATCGTCAATATATACGGCGGCGCTTGGACCGATTCGCTCCATCGCTTCCATATGGGGGCACTGCTCCGCACGAATATGCTGCGCCAGATTTTGAAGCAACCGGCAGCAGCGGCGATTCCCGGTTCGCCGGGCGAGGCGCTCTCCCAATTCCGCGACGACGCCGGGCAAGCCGAGGATGCCATTAGCTGGACGCTTGATCTCATCGGCAAAATCGTCTTTGCAGCAGCCGCTATTGTCCTTCTGCTCCGTGTCGATGCCATGATTACCTGCTACGTCTTCCTTCCGATCATTCTTATCGTCTCGGTCACTCAGATCGCAACGAAACGGGTGCAGGCTTACCGCGCGGAAAGCCGCGAGGCGACGAGCAGGGTATCGGGACATGTCGGCGAAATGTTCGGCTCCGTGCAGGCGATTCAGCTCGCGGGAGCAGAAGAGCGATTCATCGAACGTTTCCGCGACCTGAACCTGAAACGCAGGCAAGCTGCATTGAAAGACCGGCTGTTCAGCTCCTTGCTCGCTTCCGTCTTCTCCAACATCGTCAATGTTGGAACAGGACTCATCCTTCTGCTTGGAGCAGCTTCGTTACAGCGCTCCGAGCTGACGGTCGGCGACTTCGCCTTATTCATCTATTACTTGGCGTTCGTAACGGACTTTACGTCGTTCTTCGGCAACTTCCTGTCGCACCTGCAGCAGACAGGCGTATCGTTCAAACGAATGTACGCATTGCTGCAAGGCGCTTCTTCCGACTCACTGACGGAGCATCGTCCCCTGCTCTTAGGGGGGGAATGGTCGGAAGAGTCCGCCGTGCCAATCGACATTGCTAATGGTCGAATAGACGGCGATGCTCCATTCCAGTCATTAACGGTAAGCCATGTTAGCTACCGCTACCCGGATTCCGGCAGAGGCATCGACGACATTAGCTTGGAGCTGCGACGAGGCGGCATTACCGTCATTACAGGGCGCATCGGCTCTGGCAAAACAACGCTGCTCCGCTCCATACTCGGACTTCTGCCGCTTGAGGCTGGCGACATTCGCTGGAACGGACATATCGTCACGGATCCCGCTTCCTTCTTCGTTCCGCCGCGAAGCGCCTATACGTCGCAGGTTCCGAATCTGTTCAGCGAGACGCTGCTCACTAATATATTACTTGGATTGCCCGCCGCGAACGAGAATAAACGCGAGCGCGCTATCCATACGGCCGTGCTCGATCAGGATATTCCAAGCCTGGAGCACGGGCTAGACACCATGATCGGCCAACGAGGCGTGAAGCTGTCCGGCGGTCAAGCGCAGCGCACGGCAGCGGCCCGCATGTTCATCCGCGAGCCGGTGCTGCTCGTCTTCGACGACCTGTCGAGCGCGCTCGATGTGGCGACCGAGCAGCTGTTATGGGGGCGCGTTGCCCATACGCCGCATGCGGCCTGCCTCATCGTCTCCCACCGAAGAGCCGCACTTCAGCGCGCCGACCATATTATCGTCCTTAAGGACGGCAGCGTCGAGGCGGAAGGAACTTTGTCCGAGCTGCTCGCACACTCGCAGGAGATGCGCCTGTTATGGAATCAAGAACAAGAGCAAGAACATGAAGAAGCAGCCCATTCTCGCTGAGACCAGGCTGCTTCGTTTTTTATTTATAGTTGAAATCAAATCGTACTGTCTTCGTCGCTTCTGTATTCTAAAACATCCCCCGGCTGACAATCCAAAGCTTTGCAAATCGCCTCTAAAGTGGAGATCCGAATCGCTTTTGCCTTTCCGTTTTTCAGTATAGAAAGGTTAGCCATCGTAATTCCAACCCGCTCGGCAAGCTCGGTCACGCTCATTTTCCGCTTAGCCAGCATCACGTCTATATTAATAATAATCCCCATATCATTCACCTCAGACCGTCAGGTCGTTTTCTGATTTGATATCGATAGCTTCTTTCAAGAGCTTTTGGAGAACAGCGGCAAATACGGCAATCACCAGCGAGGCAAAAATCAAGACCATTCCGACCAAGATGACGCCAGGCGCGTCGTCCTTCTCCGCAAACAGATAGAAGAGCGGCAAACCTAACACGAAAATACAGCTGATGATAATCGCGCAGTATTTGATATTTTTTAATACGCGTACGGATAGTTCCGAGAAAGCATTGTTCTTGTCGATATAGTTCAAAAGCTTAAATGCTTGATACAGGGCAACGTAAAACGGGATCGCCGCTCCATAAAAAACGATGTAAACAAGATATTGCAAATAAGAATGATCCGGATACATTTCTACTAAGTAGTTCGCTATCTCCGGCACCACGAATATGCATAAAGCAAGTATTGGGAGACCAATAACGATAACAGCCGCTTTCAAAAATAGTGTCGTTCCCCGTTCCATAAAAAAGCCCCTCGCTTATTGTCAATTTTATTCACTTCAGACCGTTAGGTCATTTTCTATTTTGATCCTTATGACATCTCGCAGAACCTTCTGCAGAAGCGCAGCAAAGGACGCAATGACGCTTGAAGCAAAAATGGACAGCGCTCCCAGCGTAATGATGTGCGTAATGTCATCGTCTATGAATATAACGACGAACAACACGCCGAGCGTTATAAAGACACTTATCGTAATGCCGCAACGCTTGATCGTCCTCAAAGCTCTAACCGATGATTCCGAGAAGGCATAACCCCGGTCAATGCAGCTTAAAAGCTGCAACGTCTGAACCAATGCTGCAAAAAACGGGACAGACAATAAATACGAACAAACCAAAAACGGATATTGCAAATAACTGTCCTCCGGGTGGGCTTCCGCATCTCCGCTCGCAATCCACGGCAACAAGAAGATGCATACCGCAAGTGCCCCAAGGCCAAGTAGCACGACAACCCCCTTCAGGAAAAAGGTAGAACCTCGTTTCATCAAACACACCTCCTTTCAATATCCTGATATTGAATTTAACACATTATTTATTGTTTTACAATATATTTTGATTGTTATTAGATACTTAATTATTGTTTTGAATGGTTACACAAAAAAAGAGAGCAGCGCAAAAAAACCGCTACGCAGGAATTCCTCCCCACGTAGCGGCTTTCACATTTATGCCCTGCTAAACCAAACTCGCTGTTTTGATTGGAATTTGTCCAGCCAAACAGCTCCTTTCGACGAATCATTGACTTTTGACTGGAAAATCTCCAATCTAATCGACCCAAATTACTCATTTCCTCCAAAACGCCATCATTAGCCTGTACGAAATCCAATCAAACTGTTGATTTCGCGTTCTTTGGCCTGTTTGGTTGGATGAAATCCATTCTCTAACTTGCCGTTGGGACAGCCTACTTATGCGTTATAGAATTTAACCAGTTCGCCAACAACGTCCGGCAGCGAGCCCTCGACCCGAGTCTGACGCTGCTCCTTCTCGAACAATGCCGAGATCTGCTCCGGATATTGCTGCTCGATGCCGCAGAGACGGATCGCCTCGTCGAACTTCGCAGGATGCGCAGTCGCCAGCGATATCGTTACCAAGCCGTCACCGCTGTATTTGTTGGCCGCAGCAACGCCGCATGCCGAGTGCGGATCAAGCAGGTAATCTGTTTCCGCTTTGTACTTCGAGATCGTGTCGAGGCATTCCTGTCCTTGCACGCCGTGCGCGCCGAACTCCGATTGCACCTTGGCAAGCGCATCGCCGGTAATGACGATTTGCCCTTCCGACTTGAACTGGTTCATCAGCTCGCCGATCGCCGCCGAATCCTCGCCCAGCACATAATACAAGTAGCGCTCGAAGTTGCTTGCCACTTGGATGTCCATCGACGGGCTGTATGTCATTCGGAAGTCGCCCGGCTTGTACACGCCTTCCAGCACGAAACGCTCCAAAATATTGTTTTCGTTCGTCGCCAAGATCAGCTTGCCTACCGGCAGGCCCATCCGCTTCGCCACGTAACCTGCAAAAATATCGCCGAAGTTGCCCGTCGGCACGCTGAAGTTCACAACGGCTGCACCCGTCTCCTTCTTCACTTGGAAGTAAGCGTAGAAGTAGTAAACAATCTGCGCCATAATCCGAATGAAGTTGATCGAGTTGATCGCCGCCAAATGGTTGTTCGCTTTGAAGTCCAGATCGGCGAACAGCTCCTTGATCATGCCTTGGCAATCGTCGAAGTTGCCTTCAACCGACAAGTTCAGCACGTTGCTGTCCAATACCGTCGTCATTTGCAGCTCTTGCACCTTGCTCACTTTGCCATGCGGGTGAAGGATACAAATTTTGATGCCTTCCTTGCCCTTCACGCCCTCGATCGCCGATGCCCCCGTGTCGCCGGATGTCGCGCCGAGAATGTGAATCTTCTTGCCCTGCTTGCGGGACACGTACGTGTACAGCTGACCCATGAATTGCAATGCAATATCCTTGAACGCGAATGTCGGACCGTGGAATAGCTCCAGCAAGTACAGCTCGTCCGACAGCTTGCGCACCGGCGTCACTTCCGGATCGCGGAACGTCGCGTAGCTGGCGTACACCATTTCCTTCAAGTCCTGCTCTGGAATTTCTTCATTCGTGTAATAAGAGAAAATAGCAAGTACCAGCTCTTGGTAGCTGAGCTTCTCCCATTGTTCAAGCGTGCTCGCGGGAACTACCGGGATCTCGCTAGGTACGAGCAAACCTCCGTCATCGGCAAGTCCCATCAGGAACGCGTCCAAAAAGCCGATTTTCCCAATCTTGCCCCTCGTGCTTACATATTCCATCTGTCTATATCCTCCTACATCATAGTGCAACGTCAACTTTATTAGCTTTAATCATTATATGTAAGACAGGCCCTTCATCTCAAGCATATTCGTAAATATCCCCGTCTTTTTCTTTGTATTGTAAGCTTTCTAGTCCTCATTCACAACTAAACCGAACATGGTCGCGAACGACGACGCTTGAAGCGGCGAAATCATACAGCCTTGCAAATCTTCTATATTCACGCTCAAGCTTGCAAAATCGCAGTTGCTGAGATCAACGCCGCGAAGCTTCGTTTGGGCGAATTGCACACCATCAATATTGCATTCGTGGAGCGAGGTTTGAGCATGCGTCATATTGGACAAATCCGCTTTGGCAAGCGAGCACTTCTCAAACTTCACCTGCTTCGTATTCGAGAAACGCAGCACCGCGTAATCCCCGTAACACTCATCGAACAAGACGTTGCGCAGCGTCGCTTCGGTCAAATCCATACCGAGCAGCTTGCATTCATGAAAAGTCACTCTATGCATAATAGCCCCGTTCAAATCGATGTTCGACAAGTCGCAATTATCGAATCGGACGTCCGTCCATTCCGACTTCGGCAGACTCGTTCCTCGGAACGCGACATTTTGAAATAAGATACGATCAAAACAGATCCGATAGCCGGTCTGATTCTCCACTTCGCAATCCCGAACGACGCAATCGCTGATCGCATATTCATCGCATAGCTCATAAGCATCGATCGTTCTAGACTCCAGCGCTGCAGGCAATTTCGGCGCCTCTACCTTCACTTTTGACCCTGACATCTCTTATCCATCTCCTCTCACAGCGGCAACCCTCTTGATTGCTGTGCCAACCCTTATTATATAATGGATGGAGAGACTAAGCACATATCCGACAATTATTTTACGAGGAAGGGGGCAACGAGGGCGATGAACTACGAATTAACGATTGAGCAGCGCGATGTGATTATGGCCCAGTTAACCGAGGAGCAGCGGCAATTCATCCATCACGAGCTCGTGAGGGGCAGAAGGACATTGTTCGCCAGGCAATTAGCCCGTGTTAAAGTCCAATTCATTCCCGATGATGCCAAATTCGAGGAAATTCAAGCCTTTATAGAAGAATGGGACTACCAAGGTTTCACCGACAGCGGCGAAGTATCGCCCGAGACCAAATGCGAATGCGGCAGATCGCTGCGCTATCAGCACAAGGTGCTCCATGTGCCGACGAATACAATCCGTTACTTCGGCATCGAGCATCTGCAGCTCCATACGGGCATTGATGCCAAGGCGGTAAGCGCGATTCTAAAAGGGTTCGACGTGCTGGACGGCGAGATGAACGAGGTGCTCAGCAAATATCGGGACGGCTGGCGGATCGAGCATCAAGTCTATTTGCCCTTCCCGGAAGAGCTCGTCGTGCCGCCGGACATTGAGGCTCATATGCGGGTGAAACTGCCGCTGCTTGGACGACAGCTGATTCGGCTTCGCACCAAGTTGCGGGAGTCAGAGAAGCAGGATAGGCTGGAACGTATTGCTGCGCTGCCGCGAGAAACAAGCGCCGGTTACAGACAACCGTTCGGCACTGACTACGACTACGACTCATCCGTTGCCCTGGAAGAACCTGCTCCCTTGCCTGAACAGCCGCCTGAAGATTCTAGCTTCATGGCGGATGAACAAGGTCAAGGCATGTTCTTGTTCGATCTGTTCGAGGATGAACCAACACCCGCGGCGCCGCCCGCGACTGCGCCTGCAGCAGCACCAGGCTACGTTCCTGTAACCGAGCCTTCGAACGCCAACCTCTTCCGGTTAGGCGCTTCCTCGCAGCGCATCATCGACGACGCGCTCCATCGGGGCCGAATAAGCGCCCGTTCCGTATCCGAATTTCTGATCGAGCAGAAACTGGTGAGCGATAAGCGAATGTCTTCCGGCAAGCCGGATATCTACATTGCCGTTGCCGCTTATTTGGACAAGCTGACCTTCGAAGGCCGTTGCAAGCTCGTTGACTTCAGCGCGGAGGACCGGACATATAGCTCCGCGTAGCTGGTCTGTGGCAGGGTGGAAAGAGAATAACAGCAAAGCCCGCCTACAATTAGGCGGGCTTTGCTTATAATTATTTCGAGCCTGCGAGAATTAAATCAGCTCGGACTTTTGCAAAAGCTTTTGAACCATTATAGCAGCCTCTGCTCGTGTCAAAGTCCCCTGAGGAGCAAGCTTATTCCCTGTTCGCCCGGACACAATTCCTGCTTGCAAGCATTCGGAAATGCTCTCTTGTGCCCATTTGGCCACGTTATCCGCATCTGTAAATGCACGTAAAAGATCGGCTGCATCGACAGGTTTAAGCTTCTCCTTCAGTCCGCTGAGCGTCATCGCTTTCGCAATAATCGTCATCGCTTGCTCCCGTGTAATGTTGTCCATCGGATGGAATCGACCATCGTTATATCCGCTGATCAGACCGTACGAAACCGCGGTTTGTACGGCAGAACTATACCAATCCGAAGCGTGGACATCCGAGAACGAACGGTTTCCGTCCTCCAGCTTTAACCCCAGTCCGCGAACGAGAATAGCGACAAACTCAGCACGTGTAACATCTTGATCAGGATTAAACAGGCCGTTGCTCGTTCCCTGGGCGATCATACGCGAGCCCATATCGTTGATCGCTGCTTGGGCCCAATGCGCGGAGACGTCCGAGAATTCCACCGGATGCCAGACGATGGAATAAACGCTGTTCGTCATACTCTTGATTACGGCATAGTACATGCCGTCCATGAAAACAATTTTGGTCGGCACATGACGAACATTGCCATCCGGGTCAATGACGATACCGGTCGTAATTTTCTTCGGATCGACGCCTTCCGGAATTGCAATGGTACGTTCCACATAGCCGCTGAACTTGGAGATTTCCACGGTTTGGTTGCCATAAATGGCACGCACCAGAAACTCAAGCGGCGGCACGACAATGACAAATTTTCGTTCAACTGCCGAACGTTCCACGACTTTCAAAACGTCATCTGTCGGTATGCCGATTTCAATTTGAATTTTGATGTCTTGAAGATCTTTCTTCCCTCCGAGTTGACCGGCAATCGCATCCATGTTGATTTGTTTAGAATCGATCTCATAGCCGGCACGCTTGGTGACAATTTTTAAAATGCCTTGCTTCTGTTCTATTTTTTTGATCATCTGACCGTTAAGCTCTGCGATAATAACATCGGATTGTGAACTAATCATAATCGTAATAACTGCACGTGGCCCTTCCGCTTCCAGTCTGCTGTCAAGCGCTGACTGATCGACAACCAGGGTCGTTACGATCTTCCCATTCACAGTCGTTGTTGTAATCTTACCGGCGGCAATCGGCTTGCCGTTGACCAACACTTCCGCTCCTGTATCGGGTTCAGAAGTCCCTTCTCCGGATGAACCTCCTGAATGTCTGCGTGTCGGCAAGTTCACGGCGGAGCTGACGATCTCTGTCAGTCCGCTCGCATTAAAAGCGAGCTGCGCCCCGTTCACTGCAGCCGCATTAGCTGCGGCCAGATTCGTAAACGCAACGATACCTGCGCTAGCCGTTTTCGTTGCCGTTCCTGATAGCGACCAGCTGYCGCCGTCTTTCTTCGACGCCGTCACGCTCGTGCTGTGGTCGTTTACACTAATATTGCCATAGGCGTCGAACAGCTTCACGACCGGCTGCTGCGCAAACTTGCCGCCATTAGTCGAAGGCGCGACAATGTTCGTCGTCAGCATCATCGAGACTGCGCTTCCAGCAGCAGGCGTCACAGTCAACGTATTCGTCGCGGAAGTGTTCACGCCCGCCACGCTGAAGCCGATCGTCTGCGACGCCGCTTTGTTCAATTGCAAGTTCACCGTGGCAACGCCGTTCGTAAAAGTAACGCTTATCGCATTCGGCGATGCCGTCAGCGCCGTACCGTTAAAGCTGCCGTACGTGCCGTCAGGCGCTTCCGTGTAGCCGGACACCGTCACGTCGTGTACTCCCGTATAGCTCGTATCCGTATTGCCGAGCTCATCCTTCACCGTCAACGTAATCACATCATCAACACCGACATCCGGTGTTAATGTAGCGGCTGCCGCACTTGCCGTCCACGCTCCCGCCGGAGCAGGCAAGTTCACCGTGCTGCTCAGCACTTGCGTAAGCCCACTCGCGTCAAACGCAAGCTGTGCGCCTGTTACCGCCGCTGCGTTCGTTGCGCCAAGACCGCTAAACGTCACGACCCCAGCGACCGCTGTTTCGGTTTTTGTTCCCGTTAACGTCCACGTATTGGCATCAGCCTTCGATACCGTTACCGAAGTGGTATTGTCGTTCACGTCAACATTGCCGAATGCATCGCGAAGCGTAATGACCGGCTGCTGCGCGAACATCCCGCCATTGCTGGATGGTGCAGCAACACCCGTCGTCAGCACCATCGAAGTTATCCCAATTGCTGGCACAATAGTCAGCGTATTCGCCGCAGGCGTATTTACGCCTGCCACGCTAAAGCCGATCGTCTGCGACGCCGCTTTGTTCAATTGCAAGCTTATTGTTGCAACACCGTTCGTAAAGTTCACGCTTATCGTATTCGGAGATGCCATAAGCGCCGTACCGTTAAAGCTGCCGTACGTACCGTCTGGTGCTGCCAAGTAGCCGGATACAATTACGCTGTGTACTCCGGTAAAGCTCGTATCCGTGTTGCCGAGCTCATCTTTCACCGTTAACGTTATTACATCATCATCACCGACATTCGGTGTTAATGTAGCGGCTGCTGCACTTGCCGTCCACGCCCCCGCCGGAGCAGGCAAGTTCACCGTGCCGCTCAGCACTTGCGTCAGCCCGCTCGCGTCGAACGCAAGCTGCGCATCCGTTACCGCCGCCTCGTTCGTAGCGCCAAGGTCTGTGAACGTCACAACACCGGAATCTGCTGTACGAGACAGCGTTCCTGTCAGCGTCCATGTGCCTCCATCAGCTTTCACTGCCGATACAACAGTCGTGCTGTCGCCTACGCTCGTATTGCCGAACGCATCGATAAGCGTAATGACCGGCTGCTGAGCGAACGAGCCGCCATTGCTGGACGGTGCGTTGACGTTCGTCGTCACTGCCATCGAAGCTGCGTCGCCAGCTGCCGGCTCAATCGTCAGCGTATTCGTAGCAGGCGTATTTACGCCCGCTACGTTGAAGCCGATCGTCTGCGACGCCGCTTTGTTCAATCGCAAGTTCACCGTTGCTGCGCCGTTCGTAAACGTAACGCTTATCGTGTTCGGAGATGCGGTCAGCGCCGTACCGTTGAAACTGCCGTATGAACCATCAGGTGCTGCCGTATAGCCGGACACGGTCACATTATGCGCTCCAGCAAAGCTCGTATCCGTGTTGCCGAGCGAGTTTTTGACCGTCAGCGTTATCGCGTCGTCAGCGCCGACAACGGGTGTTAATGTAGCGGCTGCTGCACTAGCCGTCCATGCCCCTGCCGGAGCAGGCAAGTTCACCATGCCGCTCAGCACCTGCGTAAGCCCGCTCGCATCAAACGTAAGCTGCGCGCCTGTCACCGTCGCCGCGTTCGTAGCGCCAAGGCCGCTAAACGCCACTACACCAGCGACCGCTGACACTGTTTTGGTTCCCGTTAACGTCCACGTATTGGCATCAGCCTTCGATACCGTTACTGAAGTGGTGTTGTCGTTCACATCAATATTGCCGAACGCATCGCGAAGCGTAATGACCGGCTGCTGTGCGAACATCCCGCCATTGCTGGACGGTGCAGTGACATCCGTCGTAAGCACCATCGCAGTGATCCCGATTGCCGGCACAATAGTCAGCGTGTTAGCCGCAGGCGTATTTAATCCCGCTACGCTGAAGCCGATCGTCTGCGATGCCGCTTTGTTCAATCGCAAGTTCACCGTTGCTGCGCCGTTCGTAAACGTAACGCTTATCGTGTTCGGAGATGCCGTCAGCGCCGTACCGTTGAAGCTGCCGTATGATCCATCAGGTGCTGCCGTATAGCCGGACACGGTCACATTATGCGCTCCAGTAAAGCTCGTATCCGTGTTGCCGAGCGAGTTTTTGACCGTAAGCGTTATCGCGTCGTCAGCGCCGGCAACGGGTGTTAATGTAGCGGCTGCTGCACTAGCCGTCCAAGCTCCCGCCGGAGCAGGCAAGTTCACCGTCCCGCTCGACACTTGCGTAAGACCAACCGTATTAAAGGCGAGCAGCGCACCGGTTACCGCCGCCACGTTCGTAGCGCCAAGATCGCTGAACGTTACAACGCCGGAAGTCGCTGTGCGCGTCAGCGTTCCTATCAGCGTCCACGTGCCTCCATCAAACTTCGATGCCGTTACAGCAGTCGTGCTGTCGCTTACGCTCGTGTTGCCGAACGCATCGCGAAGCGTAATGACCGGTTGCTGTGCGAACGTACCGCCATTGCTGGACGGCGCGGTGACGTTCGTCGTCACTGCCATCGAAGCCGCGCTTCCCGCTACAGGCGTTATGCTCACCGTATTCGCCGCAGGCGTATTTACGCCAGCCACGCTGAAGCCGATCGCCTGCGATGCCGCTTTGTTCAATCGCAAGTTCCCCATTGCTGCGCCGTTCGTAAAAGTAACGCTTATCGTATTCGGAGATGCCGTAAGTGCCGTACCGTTGAAGCTGCCGTATGAGCCGTCCGGCGCCGCCGTATAGCCTGACACGGTCACGTTATGCGCACCGCTAAAGCTTGTATCCGTGTTGCCCAGCGCATCTTTCACCGTCAACGTAACGGCATCATCAACTCCGACATCCGGTGTTAATGTGGCGGCTGCCGCGCTAACTGTCCATGCCCCTGCCGGAGCAGGTAAGTTCACCGTGCCGCTCAGTACTTGCGTCAGACCGCTCGCATCGAAAGCGAGCTGCGCGCCTGTTACCGCCGCCACGTTCGCAGCGCCAAGGCTGCTGAACGTCACAACGCCGTTGGCCGCCGTGCGCGTCGCCGTTCCCGTCAACGTCCACGCGCCTCCATCGGACTTCGATGTCGTTACAACAGTCGTGCTGTCGCCTACGCTCGTGTTGCCGAACGCATCGCGAAGCGTAATGACCGGCTGCTGCGCGAACGAACCCCCATTGCTAGGCGGCGCGGTGACGTTCGTCGTCACTTCCATCGAAGCCGCACTTCCCGCCGCAGGCGTTAGGCTGACCGTATTCGTCGCAGGCGTACTCACACCCGCTATGCTAAAACCGATCGTCTGTGACGACGCTTTGTTCAGTTGCAGGTTCGGCGTTGCTACGCCGTTCGTAAAGTTCACGCTTATCGTATTCGGCGATGTTGTTAGCGCCGTACCGTTAAAGCTGCCGAATGAGCCATCTGGCGCTGCCGTATAACCCGACACCGTCACGTTATGCGCTCCGGTAAAAGTCGTATCCTTGTTGCCGACCGAGTTTTTGACCGTCAGCGTTATCGCGTCATTCGCTCCAACTGCAGGGGTACCCGTCGCTGCCGAAGAAGTAGCCGTCCACGCCCCCGTCGGAGCAGGCAGGTTCACTGCCGAACTCAGCACTTGCGTTAGCCCGCTCGCATTAAAGGCGAGCTGCGCACCGGTTACCGCCGCCGCATTCGTAGCGCCTAGGCCGCTGAACGTCACGACGCCGGAAGCCGCCGTCCGCGTCGCCGTACCTGTCAGCGTCCACGAGCCTGCATCGGACTTCGATACCGTCACAGTGGTCGAGTTATCGCCCACGCTCGTGTTACCGAACGTATCTCGAAGCGTAATTGCCGGCTGCTGCGCGAACGAACCGCCATTGCTGGCTGGCGCGGCGACGTTCGTCGTCACTGTCATCGAAGCCGCACTTCCCGCCATAGGCGTTATGCTCACCGTATTCGTCGCAGGCGTATTCACGCCCGCTATACTAAAGGCTACCGTCTGTGCCGACGCTTTGTTCAGTTGGAGGTTCGACGTGGCAACGCCGTTCACAAAATTTACGCTAACCGTAGTAGACGATGCCGTAAGCGCCGTGCCTTTAAAGCTTCCGTATGAACCGTCCGGCGCTGCCGTATAGCCCGACACCGTCACGTTGCGCGCTCCTGTAAAGCTCGTATCCGTAATGCCGGTCGAGTCTTTCACCGTCAGCGTAATCGCGTCGTCTACGCCAACCGTAGGCGTTGCCGTCGCTGCAGAAGCTGTAGCCGTCCACGCTGGCGTAGCAGCTTGCACGTTAGCAATCGTAATATTATCAAAATTTAAACTCGAAGGTGCAGTAAATGCATCATTGTTAAAATGCCAGGAAATCGTCAAARAAGCAACATTCGCAACATTGTAGGTACTGCCGCTATTCAGCAGCGATCCAAGCTGAACCGTATTAGTGGTCAAAGGAATGTTTCTCCCCGTACCGCTAGAGATTGTCGTTATTAACCCCCCGCTGCTGTTATACAAGGTAACGGAAATGGACTCCAAGCTCAGTCCTGAGTCATCGTAAGCACTAATGCCGAGATTTTGAAACGTAAACGTCTTGTTCAAGACCCCGCCTTCTGCTTTAATCGTCAAAGTTCCCGTTGTGCCTAAATCTTGTTGATTTTCGGACCATATCTTAGTTCCATCTTGCCCAAAACCGTTGCTAACGACGAATAGGCCGTTGCCAATCGTCCTGAAGCCTGTTCCTCCGCTCCCATCCGTCAAGGAAAGCCCGCTAAAATCATAGGTCCCGTCTGCCGCCGCCGCATCGGCTATGCGAGGTACGACTTGAAAGATCATCGATAAAGCTAACAACAGCGACAAAAAAATGCGCGCGACAGCCATAGGCTGCCGGCGCATAGGAACGCCGCTATCGCTATCACGAGTTATGCTAGCGATTCGTTTCATATCTAATCCTCCTGCAACTTACATTTTTTAACACCAAGTCCCTATTAAGGCCGCTGCGGAAAAATGCCACTCAAACAAATGATGTAGTTCAAAACCAAATACGGCTGCATGTTGTTGTGCGCCCCCGAGCCGCCAGTCACGCCTATAGCCTGCGGAGACATCGACACATTAGTCGTTGCATCATAAAGAGGCCTTGCTACAGGGGGCCTTCCTGCAGGAGAAAGCTCCCCCCAATAGCTGTTGGCCGGACTTTCTGAATTGCCTACATTGGTAACGGCCGTCGGTATGTGAATATGCGCGGGCATTTCCGTGCTGAGAAGCGTCACGTTTGCAGACCCTACCGGTTCCCCGACATCGCGTGGGGTTAATCCCGGACCATGTCCTTGCCCCATCGGAGCAGTTCCCGCCAAGTTAGGCAAAGCAAAAGTCCTCTGTCCGTCTCCGCCATATCTACTGCCTATAATGGAATATAGCGTTGTATTTTGAGCTATATTCATAATCTGTCCGTTGCAGAACGCCCAGTCTTTCGGAGCAAAGCTCCCTGCAAACAAACGAATCTCACCTACATACGCATCTGCCATCTCTTATCGCCCCTTTTAGCTTCGACTTGGGTAAATTCCCGTTGTTGCAATACAAAAAGCCATGGCCAAATACGGCTGCATGTTGTTATGAGGCTGACTGCCGCCCGAGCTCCCAAGCGCCTCGCGATTCATCGCCACGGGTGCTCCCGTCCCGGTTGTATAAGGGCTTGTTACTGCAGCCCACACGTTATTAGTAGGTGCGTTTAATAAATTTTTATCGTTCGATGAGGCGCTCACCCCATGATTATGGGCTGGCATTTCATTAACAGTCAGCGTGTGCGCCGCCTCTCCCGCCGTCTGACCCTGCATATAAACCGTACCTTTACCGGGATCAAGGTTGAAACCTATCGGTACGCGCCCCCGTAAATCGGGAAGATTGAACGTCGTTGTTCCATTTCCACCATATGTCACTCCGAGCAACGAAAACAACGCCGAGTTGCTGGCGATCGAGTACGTTTGCCCTTCGCAATAGGCCCAGCCTTTTGGAGCAAACCMGATCGGAAACAAGCGAATCTCGCCAAGAAATTGCTCTCCCATTATTAAATTCCTCCTTCATACGAAAAGTAGTTGATTAAAAGCTGCTAGTTCGGTTGCGGAAAAATGCCGTACAGCGCAATAATATAAGTAATCGTTAAGGACGGCATCATATTATCGTGCGGCAAATTGCCGCCTGCAACGCCAATCGCCCGGCCGCTCATCGGCACTTTATTGATAGGGGGCAATGGAGGCGGAGCAAGGCCGTCCGAATACGTTTTCAACGGAGAGGCGGCCCACACCGCATTCGCCGGCGATGAAGCTTCGCCGGTATTTGAAGAGCCGATGACATCATGCGTATGTAACGGAAGCTGAGTCTGCGTCAACGTGACTTGTTCCGTTCCGCCAATGAGGCCAATAGGAGTCGTGTTGCTTTTATGAATCGGAACACGGCCTCTCAAGTCCGGCAACGCAAACGTCGTTTGACCGTCCCCGCCATATGTCGTGCCAAGAAGGGTATACAAAGCCTCATTGTCAGAAATTCTTATTAGAGAGCCATCACAAAGCGCCCACCCTACAGGAGCATAAGCACCCGCAAACATGCGAATTTCACCTAAATACGGTTCAGCCATTCCTTCATCTCCTCGTTAAAATTTTGACTGCTCCCACTGCATTTCAAGCTGAAAGCCGTTGTCACCTGTCGCGCGAAACCCTAATCTCTCATACAGTCGCCTAGCTGCACTTGTCGCCACGACATGAAGGACAATCGTTTTGCCCGATCTTCCGGCTTCCCGCTGCAGCTTCTCGATGAATGCCGTACCGATTCCGCCACCGCGAAAGTCCGGCAGCAGCGCGATATCGACCAATACCATCCGTTCTACCTGCTCCGCCACCAGCATGTGACCTACAGGTTGATCGTCAACCAGTATAATCTGATAACTCGACTCGGGATAATTCGTCTTATAAGACTGTTGCTGCATTTCGAACTGCATACGTAAAAAAGTTTCCAACTGTGATGTCTCCCAGTTCAAAGCAGAGAACTCCTCAAGTCTCGTACTCGCGTACACTTGAAATCGAAAAACTTCTTCCTGCGGAGCTGCCTCTTTGATGTGCAGAGAGCTTTGAGCATAATTTTGAACCGGACGCACCCTCCCAACATCTTCATAGAAAATCTTGGTATAAATTCTCCAAAAATATCTATTTTCCTGCTAAGGTTTTACAATTTTCAATCTTCGCTTAAGGCATAGCTCATACAATTCGGTCCGTGTTTCAAATCGCAATAAACCCTTGCCGGGTATCGTTTCTCAACCCCTAAGCCAAAATAATTGCATACCTTCCCAAAAATTTCATTGCAACAATTGTCGAACCTTGCTCGTTTGAGGCTATATGAAATTCAAAAAAACAGACAACAAGGAGATTACACACATGAAAAAAATGTACATGGCACTGCTGCTCACGATCGTATTAGGACTTATGCTTACTGCTTGCTCAGGCGGCAACGGAGGCAATAACAACGGCGCGAATGATGGATCGGGCAACAACATACAGCAAGAAGAGAAAGTCGTTGAACCGACGCAAACGACGAAAGAAATGATGGATGCATTGCTGGCGAAGGTCGAGCAACCGGCACTTATGGAGCTGCAAGGCGACATGCTGACGCAATTGTATTACCTCGACGCTGCATTGCTTGACCAATTCACGATAATGACGCCGATGATGAATGTGAAAACGAACGAAATTGCGATTATTAAAGTGAAGGATGCTAAGGATGTTGCAACGGTAGAGGAAGCAATCAAGAAACGTGCCGGCGACGTACAGAAGCAATTCGAGACTTATCTCCCAGACCAATACGAGAATGCCAAAAACTATAAGCTGATCACGAAAGGCAACTACATCTTCTTCGTGATTGCCGATAGCGCGGATGTAGATAAGCTAACAGCTGAATACGAAACCTTCTTCGCTCAAAAATAACCGTTATGGTATTTAGCAGCCTATTATTCCTATTTATCTTTCTGCCTGCGGTACTGCTGCTCTACTTCAGCTCGCCATGGCGCATCAAAAATTTAGTTCTGTTCGCCGCAAGCCTTATCTTCTACGCATGGGGCGAGCCGATCTACATTGCGATCATGCTGCTGTCGACGGTCACCGACTACTGCTTCGGCCTGCTGCTAAGCAGGCCGAATATGAGCGCAGGCAAGCGCAAAGGCATCGTCGTATTCTCGATCATTATCAACCTGGCGCTGCTCGGCTTTTTCAAATACGCCGACTTTCTGATTCATAATGTCAACGCATTGCTGGGTACGAGCATTCCGCCGACTGACCTGCCGCTGCCGATCGGCATTTCGTTCTATACGTTCCAATCGATGTCCTATATCATCGACATCTACCGAGGCACGGCGAAAGCGCAGCGCAACTGGCTCGACTTCGGCACATTCGTTGCTCTATTCCCGCAACTGGTGGCTGGCCCGATCGTTCATTACAAGACGGTCGCCGAGCAGTTGAAGCATCGTACCGTCACGATGGACATGTTCGCTGAAGGCGTTCAACGGTTCATCATCGGTCTTGCCAAGAAGGTGCTGCTGGCGAACAATATCGGCCTGCTCTGGGACGGCATCTCAAGCAGCAGTCCAGGCTCGCTGCCCGCCTTAACCGCTTGGATCGGCATTATCGCCTTTGCGTTCCAGATCTACTTCGACTTTAGCGGTTATTCCGATATGGCGATCGGACTCGGCCTTATGTTCGGCTTCCGCTTCAACGAGAACTTTAACAAGCCGTATACGGCGACAAGTATTACCGACTTTTGGCGGCGCTGGCATATCTCGCTCAGCACCTGGTTCCGCGATTACGTGTACATCCCGCTTGGCGGCAATCGCCACGGCATTTGGAAGCAGCTTCGCAACATCATGATCGTATGGCTGCTGACGGGTATCTGGCATGGCGCAAGCTGGAACTTCCTGCTGTGGGGTCTTTATTTCGGAGTCGTGCTTATTTTCGAAAAATGGATCGGACTGCGGTTATTGCAACGCGTACCTGCCTGGGTTCGGCATACGTACGCGCTTGTATTGATCCTAATCGGATGGGTGTTCTTCGCTTTCGAGGATTTAGGGGAGATGGGTGCTTATTTCGCCGCGATGGTCGGCGCGGGCGGGCAGCCGCTGTTGGATAACAACAGCTTGTACTTGTTGTACACGAATGCGATCTTATTGATACTGCTAGTCGCAGCATCGCTGCCTGCAAGAAAAAGAGAAAGCAGCAGCGGCGGTGGCGTTCGCCTCGTCTGGCACGGCATTTTATTTTTCTTGTCCGTCGCTTATTTGGTCGATGCAACGTTTAATCCGTTTTTATATTTCCGCTTCTAGGAGTTGTTACAGCAATGAAGAAGACAAATGCCGCATACGTATGGGGGTTCACCGGCAGCTTGCTCGTCATGTCGGTCCTGTTCWTCTCCCTGCCGATGCAAGCTTTCTCCGACATGGAGAATCGGAGTTTGCAGGGCAAGCCTGAGCTTACTTGGGACAATATTTGGAACAAGAAGTTTTCGGAGCAGACGGAGAGCTACATCACCGACCATTTTCCGTACAGGGATAATTGGGTATCCGTCAAATCTGCAATGGAGCAGCTTCGTCTGCAGCAGGAAAACAACGGCATATACAAAGGCAAGGACGGCTACTTATTCGAGAAGTTCGACAAACCTGACTTCGAGCAAATCAAGCAGTTGACCGATGCCGTAGCCGCTTTCGCCAAAGCTCATCCGGAAGCGGATATGTCCTTTCTGCTTGCTCCGGGCTCTGTTGGCATCTACGGAAAGAGACTGCCATGGCTCGCTGAAGCGTACCCGCAGACGATCGTTAACGGCTACATTGAGAAGCAGCTCGCTGACAGCTTACATTTCATGAACGGCTTTGACATTCTAAAGCCGCATGCTGCCGACGAGAAACCGATCTATTACCGGACGGATCACCACTGGACCTCATACGGTGCCTACTTGGCCTATGCGGCATATGCGGAACAGATGGGCTGGGCACCGCTGCCTGAATCCGAATTCCGCATCGAGACCGTCACGGGCGATTTTCTCGGAAGCTACCATACGCGCAGCCAATTCAGCGGCCTGAAGCCGGACTCGATCCAGGTGTATAAACCGCTCAATGAGGCGTCTACGCAAATGTACGTGGCCGATTCAGAAGAGACGTTCGATAGCATGTACGACGCCAGTTACTTGGAGAAGAAGGACAAATATTCTTACTTCCAAGGCGGCGTCCACGCGCTTATGACGCTGACAACGAATATTGATCCAGCCTATGCAGATAAAGAGAAACTGCTCGTGATCAAAGATTCGTACGCGCACAGCATGCTGCCTTTCCTGACGCAGCATGTTTCCGAAATCCATGTCATCGACATCCGTTACTACAACGGCAGCATCGCCGACTACATGGAACAGAACGGCATCGAGGATGTCCTGCTGCTGTTCAACACCTCAACCTTCATCACCGAGCGCAACATACTGAAGTTGAAGTACTGATGCAGTCCGCTGAGACCGCAGCTTGTCCAACTCACTTTCATGGGCGATAGGTATATTTTCTATACCTATTCCCCTCCAACGCACTCGATTTTGTGATATACGTATACTTTCTATCCTTATGTAGGCGCGCGAGGCTGGGTTGGAGCACTTGGACGTTACTTTCATAGGAGGTAGGTATATTTTCTATACCTATTCTCCTCCAACACACTCGATTTTGCGATATACGTATACTTTCTATACTTATATCGTCGCGTGGTGACGGGCTCGAGGACATGGGCGACCGTCAACGCCACCATAGCGAAAAAAACTTTCGCTATTTGCACCAATTGATGCCCTTTCTCAGAAATAGTGAAACAAGCTTTCTCTATTTCCCACCAATCGAGCTCCAACCACTATTCAAGCACTCTCCCGCGCCACCATAGCGAAAAAAACTTTCGCTATTTGCACCAATCGCCGCCTCTACTCTAAAATAGAGTAACAAATTTTCGCTATTTCCATGCAATAAAGGGCTGTGCCAGCTAATGGCACAGCCCTTGTTATGTTATTTGTAGAATAGCAGCTTAGATTCGGCTGCTTCCAGTGTAACGACGTGCTCGGCCGTGCCCGGCGTCAGACTGTATTCGTCGCCCGACCATAGGTCGCGGACGAATAAGCCGTTAGCGGCGTCAATGCCGACGCGAGCGAGATCGATTGTCTTCGACTGGCCGCTCTCGGCGTCGAAGTTGAATACGGCTACGTATACGCCGCCGTCGCCGGCCAGCGTGAACAGGTGCTCGCCCTTTGTACCGCTGCGGCCTTCCGCAGGACGGAATGTCTCGCCGCGGCGGGCGAGCGTCATGACCGCCGTGTTCGTCATCCATTCCTTCGCGCGGCGAGCGGCCTCCTCCATGCGGTAGTCGTCGCCAAGCAGCAGCGACGTGCCTGCGATGACGCCCGCATTCAAGCGGCTGCGACCCTCATGCTCCGAGGTGGCGCGCTGGTTGTCGCTCTTGTACAATACGATATGGTCGGGATCGTTGAAGCGATATAAGTTGTCGCTAATCCACCAGCCATACGTCAACGCGTTCAGCATATATTCCGTATCATCGATTGTTCCGAACGCATCGCAAGATACGCGTCTGCTATGCGCATAGCCATGAGGGAAGAGCGGAGCAATCGACAGGTTAATAAGGAACTCGCGGCCGATTCGATCTGGACTGAGCGCCTCTGCAATGGCAGCCATGCCAAAGTTGTACGCTTGAATGCCGGTCCGCACGGCCGAATCGTAATGAACGCCTTCCATCGCGCCATGCGCGAGGAAGTCCATTTTCAAGTAGTCGAAGCCCGCGGCAACAACCTCATCGAGCTTGCGCATAATCCGAGCGATCGCTTCCGGATGCGACGGATCGATGGGGAATGCGCCATCCAGCTTCGGCAGCGGGTTGCCGCCGGCGTCCTTAAGCAGTATTTCGCGGTACAGCACAGCGCCGTCCGTTCCTTCCACCGGCGTATCCGGGTTGCTTCCCCAGAACGCGAACGGCGTATAATACGTGCCCGGCTTCTGACCGTTCGCCTTCACCCGGCGCACCGCATCCGTAAGCTGCTCCGCCGGCAAATTGTCCGAGAAGGCGTCGAAGTTTACATACAAGCTGCCGCTGTCGTCGGCGAAGCCTTCGCCTTGAAGTGCCGATGCGAAGAAGTCCGACGTATGCGTGTATACGTCGTAATCGAGCTTCGCCATAACGGCCGACCAGCTGTTCCAGCCCATCGGCACGCCGCTGGACCAGCCCAGCGCCGGCTTCACGATAGCGTTCGCCTTGCCGTAGGCTTCCATGCCTTCGCGGTAATCGAGATACGCGCCAACGAATATCGTCGGCGAGACGATGCTCGTTCCGCGCAGCGAGCCGTGCGGAACGGTATCGCGAGTCTGCAGGTCCGCAGCACCGGCTTGCACACGCACCCTGCCAACCGTCGAAGTGAATGTACCCTCCACGTCGATCGCCGTTTTCCAAGTATCATGCGTCACCGAACCGAAGACGAAGCCGCGGCGCGATTCCGAACGGTAGACCGCCGTCACTTCATAGCTGCGTACGCTGTTCTGATTCGCATGCGAGGCGAAGCGCACCCACTTGTCGTTATCGTACGGAATGAACAACGCCCGAACTTCCGCCTCTCCGGCGTCATCGCCGAAGTCCAGCACGCCGCCGTCATTCAAATAGGCGGCAAGCGGAGTCAGCTCGTTCGTCTCCCACTCATGCTCACTCACCGCCTCCAGCTCGACAAGCGCATACGGCAGCCCTTCGTACAACCGAATATGCTGACGGAGCTGCGGTTTACCCAGATCCTCATGCACGAAGCTGAAGCGCACGCCTTCGCCGAAGCCGTCCGCAATCGGCTTCACCGATTCAGCAGGCACGTCATGCTTGCTATACAGCGAAGAACGCACCGTCTCCCAGCCATAACGTGCTTCAGCGTAAGTAGCGCTTAACGACTGTCCATCCTTCCATGCATACGAAAGCGTACCGTCCGCAACATTCGCCGTTACTTTTACGATGCCGTTATCCGCCACGTAAGCGTTGCCATCCTTCTCCAACTTAATTTGCCCAATAACCGTTGTCATGTGTAATCCTCTCCCCGTTGCCCGTATTCGTTAAGTTATGAAGTTTCATCACTGTAAGGAATCGTTGAAACCTTAATTGCTATTTCACGCTGTAATCCGTAGGTTAGCGAATCCAGAACACCTTATTTCACTCTTATACTTACATTTGGACGCTATTTCGATTAAATAAGATTACCTAAGTTCCTAAGAAAGCTCCCCGCTCCCGATAGTCACTAATAAGCGCTTCTTGATTTCTTTCGGAGGCAGGCGAAAGCAAGATATAATCTTCTAATAGAAAAGGCCAGCAATGCTGGCCTCCCATTCGTACGTTTGCTCCTTGCCGCTCGCTTCTTACTTCCACAGCTCCGAACGAGATGCGAAGTTCGTCGTATAGACCGCTTCTACTTTCTCGTCGCCGGCTGCTTTCATGTCGGACAACATTTTGTCGAAGATCGCTCCCGCTTCTTCAGCAGAAGGCGCCATGATCGCTTTCGTGATCGCCTGCTTCGTAATGTCGTTGATCTTCTGCTCGTTCAGCGCTTCCGGCGTGCCGCCTTGCGGGCTTAAGCCGTCATAAATCGCCGTGTCGAAAATCGAATCCGACAAGTTCTTGATCGCCATTTGGTCGATCGGGGAACGCTCGTAACGGCCAGGAAGATCGTACGGCGTACCGTCGGCGCCTGGTCCGTTCTTGATGAACCAAGTCCATTTGCGAATGCCTGTTTCTTTCGTATAAGCAGCCCAGTCGTCCTTGAAGCTTTGCAGCACTTCCGGACGCGGCGTATGCTTGCCGTCCTTCATATCCCAATGCGTGCCTTCAATGCCCCACATGAGCAAGTATTGGCCTGCTTCGCTGGCGAGGAAGTTGATGAACTGCATCGTGCGTTCCGGATTTTTGTTTTTCTTCGTAATCGCGATCGCGTCCCAGCCAAGGGAACTGCGGCCGCCGTACGTTGTTTTCGACGGGTCGAGACCGTCTGCAACGACTTTGTAAGCGAACAGCTGCGATTCCTCGCCGATGTCCTTTTTAATGATTGTATTGGAGTTGCCCAGATCCCAGTACGCGCCTGTCGAGGAGAAAATCGTGCCTGTCGCAATTTTTTGCTCCCATACTTGACGCTTGTTGATTGCCCATTCTTTATCCATCAAACCCGAGCGGTACAGATCGTTCATGTACAGAATCATGTCGCGATATTTCGGATTTTTCACGTCGTATTGCAGCTTGCCGTCCGTCTCATAGTAGTTGGTCAGACCGAACATGCCTTTGAACGTTCCCATCGTGCCGCCGAAGTTCTCGCCGTCCATCGTCAGGGCAATCGTATCCTTGCCTTCGATTTGCGGATATTTCGCTTTGAAGTCGCTCAGCAGCTGCTTGAATTCCGTCGCCGTAAACGGCACGCCGCCGTCGGCTTTGTCCGGAGCAAGCTCCTTCAYGATATCTTTGCGCATATTGAAGCCGAATACCGGCTCATGCTCAAGGCCGTACCAGTTGGATAAGTAGTAGTTGTTGCCGTCCTTGTAACGCGTCTTGTTCAGCACATCGCCGTACATTTCGGATACGTCATGGCCGTAATCTTCGATTAGTTTATTAAGAGGAATGATAGCTCCTGCCTCGATATACTTTGCTACCAGATCGCTGGAGCGGTCGAACATGATCATATCCGGCAAGTCTTCGCTCGCCAGCATCAGGTTCAGCTTTTCTGTCGGGTTGCCGGTAGGCTGCTGAATTTCGATCGTCACACCAGTCTGTTTCGTAATCTCTTTGGCAATCAGGTTATCGAATTTGTCGCCCGTGTTTTTATCGAAGAACGTAATCGTGATCGGATCGGTACCCGGTTCCTTCGTTCCTTCGGCACCGTTCTCCGTGTTGTTGCCGTTGCTAGGTTTATTAGATGAGTTCGAAGCGCATGCGGACAATACGGATACCAACATTACAGCCGTAAGCATCGAGAGCAGCCATTTCTTTGCGTTCATGCAAAATCCCCCTTGTTCGTTGTCGTCATTTTAACAGATAAACGTTCCGTACTCCTAATACTAGTAGCCGCAACACCTCCCAAAAGAAATTCGCATTGATTAGCTCTTAACCGCGCCTAACGTCATGCCTTTGACAAAATATTTCTGCAGGAACGGGTACACCATAATGATAGGCAGCGTAGCGACCATCGTGGCCGCCATCCGGATCGTATCCGGCGATACGGCAAGCCGCTTAGCGGAGTTGGCCATCTGCTGCGCGTCTCCAACCATCGAACCCGTCTGATATTGGTTCAAAATCTTCACGAGCACGGCCTGCAGCGTCTTCAGCTCCGGATCGTAAGTAAAGACGTACGAGTCGAACCACGAGTTCCAGTGGCTGATAGCGGTGAACAGACCGATCGTTGCCAGTACAGGCGTCGTGAGCGGAAGGATGATGCGGAAAAAAATTTGCAAGTAGTTCGCGCCGTCGATTTTCGCCGATTCGTCCAACTCCTGCGGCAGTCCCTGCATGAACGTCCGAACGATGATCATATAGAACACGTTCATTAGCCCAGGTACGATGAAGACCATGAAGTTGTCGATAAGGCCATAGTTTTTGAGCACCATATAATAAGGGATCAGGCCGCCGCCAAAATACATCGTGAACACGAAGTACAGCGTCCAGAAGCGGTTCGCAACCAGCTCCCTCTTACTCAGCGCGAACGACAGCATGCTGATCGTCATGACAGCCAGCGGCGTACCGACTGCCGTCCGCAGCACCGTCACCTTGATCGCCGTCCATATTTCGCTGTCGGTCAGGATCTGCGCGTAGCTTGCCAAGCTGAATTCCCTCGGCCATAAGTACAAGTTGCCCCGCAGCGTATCCTCCGCGCTGTTCAGCGAAATAATGAATATATTCCAGAATGGATAGAAGGTCACGACGAACACCGAAACGATAAACGCATAAACGGCGGTCATAAAGAGAAAATCTTTTTTGTCTTTCACCATGGCGCGTTCTCCTCTTCGTTTTTGCTAGAACAGTGACTGTTCGTTCATTTTTTTGGCCATCTGATTCACGCTGATGACGAGTATGAAAGCGACGACTGATTTGAATAAGCCGACGGCCGCCCCGTAGGAGAACATGCCGTTCTGCAAGCCATACTTGTACGTGTACGTATCGATGACTTCGGAATATTGCAGTACCGTATTGTTTTGGAGCAAATATTGCTGATCGAACCCGGCATTCAGAATGCCGCCAACCGCTAGGATGGCCAGGATAATGATCGTCGGCCGGATCGACGGAAGCGTAATATGCAGCATCTGCTTCAGCCTGCTCGCTCCGTCCACCTTGGCTACCTCATACAGTTCGGGGTTGATCGCCGAGATCGCGGCCAAATACATAATCGCATTGAAGCCCATATCCTTCCACGTATTCGAGAAGGCGATGATCCACCAGAACAATGGCCCCTTCTGCATGAATTGAATCGGCTCGTCGACGATTCCCAGTCCCGTGAGCAGGTTGTTGATAACACCGCCGGAGGACAGCATCGTGACGATAATGTTCGCCGCGATGACCCATGAGATGAAGTGCGGCATGTAGGAGACGGTCTGGAACGTTCGCTTGAACCAGCCATTGCGCAATTCATTAATCATGAGCGCCAGTATGATCGGCATCGGGAATCCGAACAGCAGCGACAGGAAGCTCTGGGCGATCGTATTGCGCATGATTCGAACGAAGTCGCCGTTCGTGAAGAAATATTCGAACCATTGCAGCCCGACGAAGTCGGTTGTAAAAAATTGCTTGAAGAACGACCCGCCGCCCGGCTGATAATTAATGAATGCCATATACAGCCCGAACATCGGCACGTAGGAGAACATTAAGGTCAGAATGATCGCCGGCAGCATGAGCACGTACAGCAGCCGCTGCTCCTTCAGTCTGGCAAGCAGTCCGCCCCTTTCGGGCTTACGGACGGCAGGTGCGCTGCGCTGGTTAGGTTGCGCTTTCGATAGCATGTTCATCGTGTTGCCTCCCGTAAATTGATTGCGCTTTCTTTGCTTCGTGTCCTCATTATAGGTCCGGTACTAAAGCCGTTCTATATAAGGATTTAACAATTCGTGCTCCAAAAGCACACACTTCCTCTCCTTCCGTTGTTGAATAACGGCATTGCCGTTACACTGGAGGAAAGAGCATCATTTTCACAGAAAGGCGGTGGCTAGATGTACAGTGTGCTGCTGGTCGACGACGAAACAATCGAGCTGGAAACGATGGTTCAATACGTTCCTTGGGAGCAAGCGGGCATTCGAGTAGCCGGAACGGCACGCAACGGCAAGGAGGCGCTCGGCAAGCTCGCCGAGCTCAAGCCCGACATCATCGTTACCGATGTCCGCATGCCGATTATGGACGGTCTTGAATTCGGACGCCGGGCGAAGCAGATCGACAAAAGCGTCAAGCTTATCTACTTAAGCGGTCATAATGAATTTCAATATATTAAGTCGGCGCTTAACATTGAAGCGGCCGGCTACGTGCTGAAGCCGATCGATATGGAGGAGCTGCTAGCCCTCCTTGAGAAGGTGAAGAAGAAATGCGACGAGGAGCAGCTTGCCGGGCAAGGCGGCGGATGGCTGCTGGAGAAGCTGCTGCTTCGCATCGTGCGAGAGCCTTTGGAGGAGCGAAGAATCGAATGGACTCGCCAGTGGGAAAGCCAGGCAACGGGCTTCACGGCTCACCTGCCTTACGGCGCTGCCTATATAACGTTCGAGCCGCCAGCTTTCCCGGACGGCATGAGAGCCGCCGTCGCTGCCATTCGCGTGGCCGCTGGCGATACCGACACGGAATCAGCAAATGCAGCCTACGAGCTTGCTTACGATGCGGCTGAATATGCACGAACCGTACTTGGACCCCGCCTCGACGCCTCCATTGTGCTGGAGACCAGTCCGAATACGCTGTTCGTCCTCTTCCAAGGCAAGCCCCAGCAATGGGAGCACGCTTATTGGGAGCTTCTGCGAGAAGAGCTGTCGCGAGCAATAGGCGGCAAGGCAGACTTGTCGATCGGCTTGTCCAGTCCATACAGAGGCTTCAACCTGCTGAGGGAAGCTTACGAGGAGTCGAAGCGTTGCAACGACGAGAAGCTGTATCGGCAAGCAGGAGCCGTCATCAACCCGGGAACGGTGACGCCCGTGAAGCAATCGGAGGAGCTGAGCGCGGAGCATGCCGCCGCCGCTCTCATCGGAGCGATTCAAGCGTCCGACTCGGATCGGACCGGACAGGTGCTGGGCGACTGGTTCGCCGCCATGCGGCAAGAGCGAATCGAGCGCAACTACGCCGTCAGAGCTAATATTCAGCTGCTTACCGCTTTGGAGCAGCACTTCACGACGCTGATGGCCGGAACGTTCCGCGACCATCTGCTTGCCGACCATTGGAAGGAGCTGTCGCAGCTTCCGACGATCGCCCACTTCCATGCCTATACGCTGCGCTTCTGCGGAGAGCTTCTGAAGGCGGCCAGCGAACGCGATCTCGACCGCAATCAATCGGTCGCCGACCAGATCGCGAAGCTCATTGCCGATCGTTATCATCTGCCGATAACGGTCGAGGACATTGCGAAGGAGGTATTCTTGTCGCCGAACTATGTTCGCTCTATTTTCAAAGACAAGACAGGTGAAACGATCCTCGATTACCTGACCCGCATCCGCATGGGGCATGCCTCCGAGCTGCTCAAGGACCGGTCGCTCAAGGTACGCGAGATCGCTCATAAGGTCGGTTACGAGAACGTATCCTATTTCTGCTCTGTGTTCCAGAAGCATAAGGGCAGCACCCCAAACGAATATCGCAAAATGCATCTATAGGCTGGAGTGGAGTGAACGCGCATGAGAAAACTGTCCGGCTGGCTAATAAAGCCGTTATACAACTGGCGGCTCCGCGAGAAGCTGTTCGTCATGTTCCTGCTCGGCGGCATTCTGCCGCTGTTGTTCTTCGTCCTGTATTCCTATACGACGATTCGCGGCGAGCTGTCCGATCAGATGGTGACGAATAGCGCTTCTACCGTGGCACAGATTAACTCGAACCTTGAGAACAAGCTCGACACGTATACGAAGCTGTCCGCCACGTTTTATTTGGATAGCAATATGCGCGCCTATCTGACGAACGACTATTCGAAGGACGCGTCCTTGTTCGTCGATGCTTACAAATACATCAATAACTCGTTCGTTAATATGCTGACGACGAATCCGGATATTGATTCCATGACCATCTATATTAACAATGACACCTTGCCCGCGGACGACCTTTTTATCAAAAAAATGGACAAGACGTTTCGCGAATCGCTTGCCTACAAGTCGCTCAGCGGCAGCTTCGGCAACGTTCGCTTCGTGACGTCGCCCTCCGAGCCGGATAAGCCGCCTATATTCACGCTCTCGCGCATGCTGAATATCAACAGCATGAACAACGCGTACGGCGTACTGACGATTAATATTTTGGAATCGGATATTTTCCGGCTTATGGAGAAGGAATCGTCGGACAAGACGGTGCTCATCATTAACGAGCAAGGCATCATCATGTCCGCCAAGGACAAGAGCCTGCTGAATCAGCCGCTCGCCCTGCCGGACTCCTTCCCGGTAGATAGCGGAGGGAGATTCGACAGCACGTATAACGGAGAGAATGTGCTCGTCGTCTACAACACGACCAAGTACGGATGGAAGAGCGTATCGCTCATCCCTTACAGCAGCTTCCTGTCCAAAGCGAACTTGGCCGCCAAGCGGATCTTTATCTACGCGATCGCCAGCCTTGGCGTTATGGCGCTGCTGATCTATGTTACGGCGCGGCTGTTCACGAAACGGGTAGAAACGCTCGTCGGCATGATGAGGCGCATCGAGAAGGAAGAGTTCGAGCTCGCCGACATCCGGCCGCTCGGCCGCGACGAGATCGGCCAGATCGGCAATGCGCTGCGCAAGATGGGCCAGCGGCTAAGCTCGCTCATCTCCGACGTCTACAAGAAGGAGATCGACAAGCGGGAAGCGGAGCTGAACGTGCTGCAAGCGCAGATTAATCCGCATTTTCTGTACAACTCGCTCGCGTCGATCTCGTCTCTCGCCATCCGCAACGCAGACCCGCGCATGAACAAGATGGTGACCGATCTGGCGAAGTTTTACCGCATTTCATTGAACAAGGGCAAGAACACGTTATCCATTCACGAAGAGCTGCAGTTGACCCGTTATTATATTTCAATCCAGCAAGTGCGATTCGGCAACCTGCTTCGCGTTCACTTCGACGTCGATGAAGCGGTGCTGCCATGTCCGATCATTAAGCTCACCCTTCAGCCCTTCGTCGAAAATTGCATCAATCATGCGATATGGGATCATGAGCTTGGCGTGAACATTACGATCCGCGCCTGCCGCGACGGCAGCGATATCGTGCTCAAGGTGATCGACGACGGCATGGGCATGCGCCTTCGGGGCGATAGCGAGCTGCCGCAAAGCGGCGACAAACTGTCCGGCTACGGCATTCGCAACGTCGACAACCGGATCAAGCTGCTGTATGGCGAATCCTACGGCGTCTCGATCTACAGCAGGCTCGGCATCGGGACGACCGTGATGATTCGAATTCCGGGCAGATGAACAATAAGCTAAGAAGTTGTGCAAGTCCCATAGGCTCCCCTTACGGTAGACAGGTGAAATCAATGAACCTACTGCTGCAAGGGGAGCTTTTTCATGGTGAGAAATCCTCTATCGAGGCCTATTCAGGATGATCGACCGCGTTTAGAGGTAGGATTTATCGCCAAATAGAATTTCAGATTCCTGTACCTCGAAAACCTATAAATTCTATTGTGGGCAAACAACCATTTTTCAAGCAAAGTATTTTATTTAAAATACTACCTTGACAGTCATGGTAGTATGCCGTATTATACAGACATGGAGGTTGATTACATGAGCGAGAACAAAATAACATCCGACTTGCTGCGAGGACATACCGATACGATGATTTTACGACTCTTATCCGAAGCTGACCGCTACGGCTACGAGATTGTAAAGCTGATTGCGGAACGTTCGGACGGCGAGTATGAATTAAAGGAAGCCACCATGTACTCGAGCGTCCGGCGGCTTGAAGCCGACGGTGATATCGAGTGGTATTGGGGCGATGAATCACAGGGCGGCCGGCGTAAATATTTTCGGATTACCGAAAAAGGCAAAGGTGCTTACGTCCGCAACAAAAGCAATTGGGAGTACGCGAAGCGCGTGCTCGAAAACTTACTATAGGGGGATTGAATGTTATGAATGAAAAGTTGACTAGCTACTTGAACGGCGTTTTCGCACCATACGATGGGGTTAAAAGCGTCACCGAATTAAAGGCCGACCTGCACTCCGATTTACAGGAGCGCTTCCGCGATCTCAAAGCCGAGGGCAAGGACGATGAAACGGCTTTTGAGATGACCGTTGACAGCATAGGCGATATCGAGCAGACGGTACTGGAGGTCGCTAACCTCTCCCGCTCGCTGGAGCGGCAGCTCGTGACGAACTTTAACGCGAGCGACCTGTCAGAGAGCGATTTTGCCGGCGTTACGGCCCATAAAGGACAATTTAACGCTAGCGCGTTACGCGGTGCCTACTTTGCGGGCGCAGACTTGACTGGCAGCTCGTTCAAGGCCAGCGACGTACGCGAAGCCAATTTTGACGGCGCGAATCTGACGGACTGCACCCTATCCGTTGTTGACCTTGCGAATGCAAGCTTCAATAAATCGATCCTTGTACGCACCAACTTCAGCAAGTCGGGAATGGAAGGAACAACATTCACGGGCGTCAAACTGACCGACGTTACGCTAAGCATGATCGACCTTAGAAAAACGATCTTTGAAGGTTGTTCCTTTGACGGCGTAGACTTCGAAAAATCCGACCTTAGCGGGCTGTGTTTTGACGGTCAGACCTTTACTGGCGTTAAATTTGACAAGTCGGCAGTAAACGACGTCTCGTTTAGAGGCGCTACACTCAAGAATGTATCTTTTCAGGCGTATTTTTCGTTGACCAATAAGTATTACCGTACCATCAAAACGATCTGCTTTGACGGTGCATTGATGGATAAACTGACCTACGCCGGGCTTAAAGGCATGGGAGCCGATTTATCGAAGGTTACGATTATTAAATAAGGAGTGGTTCCTATGCAAACGAAGTCGATTCAAGTGACTGGACTGCAAAAGTCCTACAAACAGCTTCATGTGCTGAAGGGCGTAGATTTCGAGGTGGAAAAGGGCAGCATCTTCGCCCTGCTCGGCTCTAACGGAGCTGGCAAGACAACGGTTGTCAAAATCCTCTCCACGCTGCTCAAACAAGACGGCGGCACCGCCACCGTAGGCGGATTCGATGTTGCGTCAAAGCCCGACCATGTGAAGCAGGCGATCAGTCTGACCGGACAATTCGCCGCCGTAGACGAGATACTGACCGGTCGGGAAAATCTGATCATGATTGCCAAGCTGCGACACCTGGGCAATCCGCGTCAGATTGCAGACGATTTGCTTCAACGCTTCGGCTTGACCGAAGCCGCCGACCGCAGGGCTTCCACTTATTCGGGCGGCATGCGCCGCAGGCTCGACATCGCCTTGAGCCTTGTCGGCAAACCGCAGATCATTTTCCTAGACGAACCGACCACCGGGCTTGATCCCGAGGCGCGCATCGAGGTTTGGAAGGTAGTCAAGGAGCTCGCCGACGGCGGTACGACGGTACTTCTAACGACGCAGTATTTGGAGGAAGCCGAGCAGCTTGCCGACCGAATCGCCATTCTGCACGAGGGAAGAATTATCGCGAACGGCACGCTCTCGGATCTTAAAAAGTTGTTCCCGTCCGCAAAGGTGGAGTATGTCGAGAAACAGCCGACCTTGGAGGAAATATTCCTCGCGATCATCGGCAACAAGGAGGGAAAGTAAATGGAGCGGATAGAGAAACATTTTTTCAGTGATATGGGCGTTATGCTTGGACGTTCCATGCGTCATATTACCCGCAGTATGGACACCATCGTCACGGTCTGCATCACTCCGATTGCAATGATGCTGCTGTTCGTCTATGTATTCGGCGGCGCAATCCAAACCGGTACGGATAACTATGTGAACTACCTGTTGCCCGGCATTCTGCTGATTGCGATTGCTAGCGGTATATCCTATACGGCTTACCGCTTGTTTTTGGATAAGCAGCGAGGCATATTCGAACGGTTTCACACCATGCCGATTTCACGTTCCACTTTACTGTGGGGGCATGTGCTGACCTCTCTGGTATCCAACGCCATCTCGGTTGTCGTCATCATTCTCGTAGCGCTCGTTATGGGCTTTCGTTCGCCGGCAGGGATATTGCCGTGGCTTGCAGTGGCCGGCATCCTCATGCTGTTTACGCTGGCATTAACTTGGGTCGCAGCAATTGCCGGACTGACCGCCAATTCGGTGGAGGGCGCAAGCGCCTTTTCCTATCCGATCATCTTCCTGCCATTCATCAGCTCGGCGTTCGTGCCGACCGATTCGATGCCGTCAGTCGTTCGCGCCTTTGCCGAGAATCAGCCGGTAACCTCGATCGTGGAAGCCATCCGTGCGCTGCTGTCGGATCAGCCGGTAGGCAATGATATTTGGATCGCTCTTGCATGGTGCGTCGGCATATTGCTCGTAGCTTATTTCTTCGCAATGAGGGTGTATAAAAACCGGGTTTAATAAATATGGTTTATAGCTAACTATCGCAGCATCTCTATGCAATATGACAAAGGAACCGCCTACAGCGGTTCCTTGTCAGTCCCAACATTATTTAAGCAACTCGTCAACTTTGGCTCTCATTGAGGATATTGTCGTTTTTTTATATTGGAGTCCCAATCGGAGAACTTTGATTTGCTGCGACCGGGTTAAGTTTTTGAAACGAGGATCTTGTTTGAGAAATCTTTTTATAATCGACCAGCTGCTTCCAACGAACCGTTCAGGTTTAATGTGGGGAACTTGATCAAGCAGCTTTTGCTTCCGGAAGTGTTGCATAAACGGGAATAGCCTTGAGGATACCTTGCTTTCATCAACCAGACATGCCGCGGTCATTTTTTTCGTATGCTTTTTGAGGTAATCCAGGTTACTGTGCCCGCTTACTACAATATACCCGCCTTCTGATTTGCTTTTGCGAACAATGAGCATGTGCACGCAATCCTGGGCTGTTTTACGCAATTCCTTGATCCGCCGAGTAAGCTTGGACGAGATGCCGCCTTCTTTTATTGTGTTGAGAGGTATATACCTTACTGTATATCTCATAGGGTAAATTCGCCTCCTTTTTAACATTTATGTAGCTTATGCCGATCCTTCGCTTTCGAACACTCTATCTTACACTCCCCTTTACTCAGCATCAGACTTAATCCGGCTTATTCAACCATTGGAATTGTCCGATCTTACGGACTGTATGGACCTTAGCAGTGAAATATACCTCTTGTTTGTTCCGTTACGGACTCCAGAGTGTTTATACGTATGTTTTTGGCATTCTGAAGACTAGTATGGCGCGGTAAAGGTCTCCTCGGTCCGTTAAATTTGTCACAAAAGCATTTTAAGCCTAATAGCGTCGCCTAAGTCCGTAACCAGGTTTCGCATACTAAAATAGGCCAACCAGTATTAACTGGTTGACCCATTCTAACCACGGATCTCATCTCGATACTTTGTACAACTTCGATTGCGCGCCTTCTAGGCTGACTTCAAGTGTTCCCTTCGCTTCCAGCTTCGCTCCTGTCCACGCATCCGTCAACTGCAGCTTCGCCGCCAACTTTACGCCGAGCGCGCGCGTCAGATCAATGGACTTCACTGCCGCTTCGTTCGTGTAGTTGAAGACTGCGATATAGAATTCGTCTTTATCCTTCATGACGAATACGTCGGCTGCTGCCGAACCCGTATTGCCTTCGACCGGCTGGAATGCCTTGCCTATTGTCGCAATGTCGATCACGCGCTTGTTCGTAAGCAGCGAATTCATAAGCTGCTGCGCGTTCGGATCATTAACGTCGTCCGAGCTCATGAAGACCGTTCCCGAGATCGCCGCGGCGTTTACTCTCGTCTGCGCGGCGTTATACGAACCGCCTTTCACAAGCGTCATATAATCCGGATCGGTGTAGCGGTAGATCGTATCGTTCTGCCACCAGCCGTACGTCAGGTTGTTCAACTGATATTCGGTGCGGCCAAGCGAGCCGTCGATGTCGCAGGATATGCGTCTCGCATGAGCGTATTGGCTTGGGAACAGAGGCGCGATTGACGCGCTGATGAACATGCGGCCTCCGAGCACTTTGTTGATGTGCGCCATGCCTTGATTGTACGCTTGAATACCGGTCTGCGCCTTCGGATCGTAATGCTGCCCTTCGAACGAGCCATGGCTCAGGAAGTCGATCTTAATGTATTCGAAGCCGTAATCGATGAACTTTTTGAAAATATATTCGACGCGCAGCTTCGAGCCCGGATGCGTCGGATCGATGGCATAAGCGCCGTCAACCTTCGGCAGCGGGTTGCCGTTCGCATCCCGGAGGATGATGTCGCCATACGTATACTTGCCGTCCGTTCCTTCGACCGGCTGCGCCATATTGTCGCCCCAATAAACAAACGGTCCATAATAGATGCCGGCCTTCTGACCGTTCTTGCGGATGACCTTCACCGCGTCGCGAAGCTGCTGCTCGGTCAGATTGTCCCAATACGAATCCATGTTAATATAAACTGTTCCTTTGTTCGAGAACGTCTTCTGCAAATTGGCTTTGAAGAAGTTCGATACGCTGACGACCTTATCGTAGCTCAGCGAACTCTCGTATGCGCCCCAGCTGTTCCAGCCAACCGGTACGCCCGATGGAACGCCGCGGTCGAACTTGAGCGGTGGCGCTACAGCAGCATTCGCCTGGCCATAACTCGTCAGGCCGCTGCGATAATCGCTGTAATAACCGACCGCGATCTGCGGCGATGTTATCGTCTTGCCCGATACCTGGCCATGCGGCAGCGTGTCGTGAGTAGACGTCTGCGAAGTAAATCCGCCGTATACCTTCAGCTTGTTCAAACGATCATTCGACCCGCTCCAATAAATGCCGGTCTTCCACGTATCATGCGTCACCGAGCCGATAACGAGACCTCCGCGGCTGACGTTGTCATAGATCGCCGTCATCTCCGAGCTTACGTAATTGTTGTTATTCAACGGCGTATTGATCGTCCGCGCTTGGTAACGGGACCACATATCGTTGTCGAAAGGCGTGATGAGCACGCGGTTGTCGCCATAGCTGCCGATGTCCACGCCGCCCTTCGCGTTAACAACGATTGGCGCTATATCGCTAGCGCTTACCGTCGTACCGCTGACAATCTGCTGCGATACGAGGAAATAAGGCTGATCCTCGTACAGCTGATACGTCTGCTTCATCGTCGGCAGTCCTTCGCTGCGGTTCTCTACCGTGATGCGAACGCCTTTGCCGTGTCCATCCTTAATCTTCGCGACCTCGCTAAGCTTGAAGCGATGCTCGCCGTACTTGCGGCTGTCGAGCAGTTGTTCATTCAATTGCGCGGTTGCATAAGCGCCCTTAACGAGCGTCTTGCCTCCCCATGCATAAGCGGATAAACCCGATTCCGTATTGTACGTAATGCTGTACGACTTGGTCGAGAACACGGCTCCTTTCTCATGCGCGCTCACTTTAATCGATCCATGCTTTGCCGAACCGATAACAGCGCCGATAAGTCCGATATCGTCGATCGGTCCTGGATCCTCTCCCGAACCGCCCGCCTTCGCGAGCTCGATCTTGTCGATGTCCGGCGACCAACCGCCGTCGTCATCGAACGTGATCGTATTCATGCCGGCCTGCAGCTCCACTTCGACGGTAAATACGCCAAGCGTGTCCCAATCCGCGGTCTTCGGCAGCGCATAGTTCTCGGACTGTCCCTCGTTCACCTTAATGGACACCGGACGAGGATCGCCCGATACGTACGAGACGCTGAGCGTATAGATGCCGGCTTCCTCTGCGGCAATATCTCGGAACTGCAACGTCGATCCGCCCCATAGATTGCCTACCTTAAGGCCTCCCGAACAGCCGGTAGCAGGTTGACAGCCGGATACTCCGGCGTTGCCCGTCCGCACGTTCACGGCAGCTTCCGCTTCGTAACCGGTGGCCGGTCCACCAGGCTCACCCGTGCCGGATTCGCTGAGTACGATTCGATCGATATCCGGCGAGTAACCGCCCTCGTCATCGAAACGAATCGTATTGCTGCCCGCCTGAAGCTCAATCTCGATCGCATACGTGCCAAGCGTCTCCCAATCCGCCGTGCGCGGAAGATCGTAATGATCGCCTGCACCGCCGTTCACGCTGACGGCGAACGACCTCGGATCGCCCGAGATGTAATGCACCGTCATCGTATAGATACCTGCTTCCTCCACCGTAATGCCGTTCATCGTTACCGACGAGCTGTCCCATAGCCCTCCAACGACCCCGGCGCCCGAACATCCGGTAGCTTCCGCGCATGTTTTGCGCTCCGCTCTCCCTGACAGCACATTGCCTTCCGCCTCTGCTTCGAACGAGTAACCGTCAGTAGCCAGCGCAGCCGACAAGTCTTGCGTTTCCTCTGCAATCGGAGCAGCAGCCTCAACGTTCGAATCGGCACTCTTCCACGGTGACAGATACACTGTCTGCATAAGCAATACAGCCGCGAGCAGTACGAGCCAGCCTCGCGTGAAACGCACCCTATCGTTCTTAACCATTCATCATTTCCTCCTATTCGCCGCGTTAATTGGTAAAGCGCTTTCAATCGCACTTCCAATGTAAAACAGCGGACAGGCCCGAACAATCCCAATATTTAACGATCAATAACTCAAACCGCCATATTTGGGGGCAATACTTCGAATGCCCCCAGACTCAGCGCACCATCCATTTAGTCGATCTTTGCTGCCATATCCATAACGACGTTAAGTCCGCCATCCACTCTGCGGCTTATTCCAGCTTCAAGCGCCAGCTTAACGACTTGGCCGCCGTATCTTACACTCACCTCGCATGCTTGGTATGCCGTAAGGACAGCCTCCGTGAGGCTGCCCTTCTCCCAAGCCGCATTCACCTCTATACCGCTCTTCGCGCGTAGACCGCGATAGGAGCCGTTAGCCCAGTCTTGAGGAAGCGCCGGCAGCAGATGAACCTCGCCCGTATGGCTTTGCAGCAGCATATCGGCGATTGCGGCCGTGCCGCCGAAGTTGCCGTCGATGACGAAGATGTTCGTCTCCGCCCCAGCCACGCCCGACTTGGAGTACGAGAGCAGATTGTCGAAGCACAGCTCGCCGATCAGATGGCGGACATGACTCGCGGCGCGATCGCCGTCATTCAGACGCGAGAAGCCCGACGCGAACAAAGCCGCCGTGAACTCGATATCCTCCAGCTCTCCTTGCTGCATACGCCCGATCAGCGTGTTGCGAGTAGCGTCAGCAAGCTCCGGCGTCTGAATCGGATCGATCTGGCTTCCCGGATACAAGCCGTACAGATGAGATAAGTGACGATGCTCCGGTTGCGCTTCCTCGTAGTCCTCCAGCCATTCCTGCAGTTGTCCCCGCTTGCCGATCATAAGAGGCGGCAGCAGGCGGATTGCTTCCCGCAGCTGCGTGCGAAGCTCAGCATCGACTTGCATAAGCTCTGCTGATTCCAGACAAAAGACGAACAGGTCATGCACCAGCATTTGATCCATTGTGCTGCCCATCGACAGCTGCTGCGCTCCTTTCTCATGCGCGCCCGGGTAGAAGCTGTTCTCCGGCGAATTCGACGGCCCGGTAACGAGCCAGCCATACTCGGGATGCACGATCATATAGTCGAGGAAAAATAGAGCCGCCTGCTTCATGACCGGATAAGCCTGCCGTGCGAGAAACGTACGATCCTGTCCGTACTCGTAATGCTCCTTCATGTGCATCGCAATCCAGAGGCCGCCGGTTACGTTAAGCCCCCACGACGTTTCCCAGCCTGGAGACGCGAAGCCCCACGCGTTCGAGAACACATGCGCGACCCAGCCATCGGCGCCGTAGAAGTCCTCAGCCGCTGCCCGTCCCGCTATCGAAAGTCGTTCGATATAATTCATTAACGGAACATGGCATTCGGCCAGATTGCTTATTTCTGTCGGATAATAGTTCATCTGTGTATTTACGTCGAGGTGATAGTCACAGCTCCATGCCATACGATTCGCTTCCCCGTCGTTCCAAATGCCTTGAAGATTAAGCGGCAGCCGCGAATCTTCGCGTGATCCCGCGATCGTCAAGTAACGCCCGTATTGATAGAACAGCGCAATAAGCGCCAGGTCGTCCGTCTGTCCGTTCCGCAGTCGGCGAACCCGCTCGTCCGTAGGCAGCGCGGCTGCCTCTTTCGATCCGCCAAGCTCCAAGCTTACGCGTCCGTATAGCGCCTGATAGTCGGCGATATGTCTTTCCTTCAGCTTATCGAAGCCTAAATGTATCGCGGCATCGACCTTCTCCTCGCTTTCCTTGAGCCAGTCTTCATCGCCTTCTCGACCATAATCCGTTGCAACCGCAAAATAAATGACCGCCTCATCGGCTCCCTCCACCGTCAATTGCCCGTCTTCGCTGCGCAGCCTTCCGCCTTCGATGGCAACTCTCACCAACCCTTGCGCCAATACGCCGCATGTTCCGTCGCTATGAATATTTTCCGTCGCTTGGGACCGAAAGCCGATACTCTCTCCGTCTTCGCCGCTCCACACCGCGAACGTATCCGACCGTCCCTGCAATCGCAAGGTAAAGGATACGCTTCCCTTCCGTTCGCCCGCGATGCGGGCAGCTACGAGGCCATCGGCGTGGGAAGCGATATATTCGCGTTGTATCGGCACACCATCCTGATCTCGATAATTTACAGCAGCAACCGCCGTGCCCAGGTCCAACTCTCTTACTACGTCCTCGCCCTCATGCCCATAAGTAATGAGGACGTCACACAGCGACAAGTTGGTTCCGAAGTTTCCTTTCTTCGGCTGCAGCGTCTCCTTGGCCAGCTTGTCTCCTTCGACGTAATCGCCGCGAAAGAAAGCTTCCCTCATCCGCGACAGCTTTTCTTTGGCGTCCGGCGTGCCGCCGAAACGCTCGCTTTTGCCCGACCAGAACGTGATCTCCGTCATATTCCACGTTTCGCTGCCAATTCCGCCGTGCAAAACAGCTCCTAGTTGTCCATTGCCAAGCGGCAGCCCTTGCGACCAGCCTGTTGCCGGTCCGTTGTATCGTAATTTCATAGCTCGTATCCCCTCACTCATTTGATTGATCGTCCTTTGCCATGAATCAGCCACTATCGTAAAATTCGCCATTATTGTACCATTGAATAACGAATCCGTATTTGACCGCCCATCCTATCAGTTGACGAATAATCCGCTATCTTAAGGAGACGCATGATGAAAACATTGAACGAGCTGAAACCTTTCCTCGGTGATTCGATGCGCTATCTGTATGACGGGAGCTGGAACGAGAAGCTGCGCGTATGCAGCGTTTACGCCTTTCATCTCTTCGAAGACGGCCCCGGCGAGATGGAAGTGAACGGCAAGCTGTACCCGATCGAGCGGAAAACGCTTATTTTTTTGCGGCCCGGCGAGCCCCATGCTTTTCATGTAAAAGCAGGACAGCCGCTTTCTTCTTATAATTTGTATTGCGATATGTGGACAACGGAAGCGGCGAGTCCCGTCTCGCTTAACCGGCATTTCATTCATGCGCCCGAGCCGTTCTCGTTCGAGACCGTCTCCACCGAGGAGGATTGCCCCGAGCTTGCCATGCTGCCAAGCCGTTTCTCGCTGCAGCCGTTCCCATGGCTATTCGATTCGTTCGTCACGCTTGCCAAGCTATTCGAAGAGACACGTTACTACCGCGCCGAACTGGCGAACAGTTTGCTATACGCCTGGATGCTCAGCTGGTATAACGCCGTTCATACCCGTCAGCCGAGCGATTACCGGATCGTCAAGCTGCTCGCCCATCTGGACGCGCATCCTGAAGAACGCTCATCGGTTGATGCATGGGCGGCCATGTGCGGACTGAAGCGCTCGTATTTCCACGCTCTGTTCCAACGCGAGACCGGCTACTCACCAAGCGTCTACCGGCATCGCCTGCTCATGAAGAGGGCGGCTCATCTGCTCATCGAGACAAGCCTCTCCGTAACCGACATCGCGGACAAGCTCGGTTACACATCTATCCATCCGTTCACTCGCCAGTTCGGCGCCTTCCACGGCATCAGCCCGCGCGCTTACAGACTTCAGTCGGGAGCGGATCGGTAGCCAATAGCTGTCGTGGCGCGATTAGCGTCCTTTTGGGCAACTATTTGTCTGACCATGACAAAAAAGCTTTGAATAGCTCCATTTCGGGAAGCTATTCAAAGCTTTTTTCGCACAATGCTATTTTAAGCCGATTTAGTTGCCTGAAAGAACACTATTCGGCCTCATTACGCATACAACGTCCGATTAGTTGCCCAAAAAGACACTACGGCTTCCGCCATCACGAATTATTCAAGTCGAATAAATCTAATTGCTCTAGAGCAGGCAACTCCCGCTCCTTCGGTTCGAGCGGATCGCCGCCGTCGGGACGGCGCTGGCCCAGCATCGCCATGAGCTGCTTGGCGTTGTCGGCGGCATCCCCGCCGGAATTGTTGTTGAAGATAACGCTAACGTGACGGCTGCCCTGCTCTAACAGAAGAAGTCGCTCCGCCCACTCCGTAAGCTCGGCCTCGTTATAGCAATACAAATATCTCACGTCCMGCCAATTCGGCGCGTTGCTCTGCTTCCAGCCGGACGCGTTGCGCCCGTGCATCCGCACAATCGTCACTTCTTCATCCGTCGTCTCAAGGACGGTCGGCACCGAGCCCGGATGCACCTGCGGCTCATCGCAAACGCTGTGAATCCATTGCTCCTTCTGCATGAATTCAATCGTCTTAGCACGCATCTCCGGCGCGAACCAGCTTTGATGGCGGAACTCAAGCGCGCAAGGAATGCCCTCCATCCGACGCTTCGCTTCACGAAGCAGCTGTACGTTCTCGCGCGTGCAATCGAACCACGGCGGATACTGGAACAGCGCTGCCCTTAATCGCCCAGCCTCAATCGCCGGCTCCAGCATATGGCGGAACGCGCCGAACATGCCGTCCTGCAGCGCCCCGTTCTTGGCGACGGCTGCTGCCGCACCCGCTCCGCGCAGATGCCCCGTCATCCCTTGATACGCCTTCACCACGAAGCGAAGCGTCTCCGGAGTATCGGTCACCCACTTGGCGAACCGCTCCCTAGGCTGAATCGCGTAGAAGGTACTATCCACCTCGACGACCGAAAAATGCTTCGCATACACGCCCAGCTTCTCATTGACTCTCGTGCCGGACTTGTACAGCCGATCCTGATCGCCCCAGCCGGCCAGTCCGATTTCAATCGGCATTCCCTTCACCTCAACCGTTTTTTCTTTTCCCTTTACTATAAATGGAAATAAGGACGCAATCAAATTTCTAATTCCCCACTTTACAGGTAGGAATTATTATGATATTTTATTTTTACATCAAAATAAATTTGGAAACAGGAACGCCTACTGGACCACCAATGGCTTCCGAACAGATATCGGTATGAGGCTTGCTTGCGCACAAAGCGCTGCTTCCTATACCCGATGCGTTCGGAAGCCTTTTTTGTTGGGCTTTTCTGGAGGAGGGACAATGACCGCTAAGCTACCGTTGGACATAGAACTGGACGAGACATTCCGCAAAATGATCCGAAAATTCGTTGTCGAGCGCGATAAGGTACTCATTAACGACGAAATATCGCCGCCTCAGCTTGTCGTACTATCGAAGCTGTACATGGAAGGACCGCAAAAGGCGGGGGCACTATCCGAAGCGCTCGACTTCTCGCCGGGAGCGACGACCGCGCTATGCGACAAGCTCGTAGACGGCGGATACGTCTTCCGAACCCGGCCCGACAGCGATCGTCGCGTTATGATGCTGCAGTTAACCGATCGAGGAATACAGTTCATTGAGCGATTGCATGGCAGCAAATCAGACTCGAGAGGCATCTTGTTCCAAACCTTCTCGGAAGACGAGAAACTACTGATGCTCGATTTTTGCAAAAGGGTCGTCGGGCAGCTGCATGGCTATTCCGATGTGCTCATGAAGGAATTCAATGAAATTTTTAAGGAAGAGACCGTCCATGAGTGAGCAGCTTCAGCCATCTTGTTGCTCGGCTAAGCGGGACGTTGTCACCCCCTTGCCCAAGAAACTGTCCGTATCCGCCGCAGCGACGATTGCCTCACCTGCCCGCAAGCCTGAAACGTCGCAATCGATGATTTATTTGGCAGGCGGCAGCTTCCTGATGGGAACGGACAGCAAGGAAGGTTTTCCCGCCGATGCCGAAGGACCTGTCCGCGAAGTGACGGTTAAACCGTTCTACATCGATGCAATGACAGTAACGAACGAGCAATACGCGGCGTTCACGGACACCACAGGGTATGTCACGGAAGCAGAGCAATACGGCTGGTCGTTCGTCTTCCATCTATTCGTATCGAAGACAACGGCAGCGAAGGTAGACGCGGCCGTGCCAGGAGCGACTTGGTGGTGGAAGGTCGACGGGGCCGATTGGCGCCATCCGGAGGGACCCGATTCGGATATCGAATCGCGGCAAGACCATCCCGCCGTTCATCTTTCTTGGAATGACGCGGCTGCCTATTGCGAATGGGCTGGCAAACGCCTTCCCACCGAAGAAGAATGGGAATACGCCGCCCGCGGCGGGCTGGAGCAGAAGCGGTACCCATGGGGCGACGAGCTTACCCCTGGAGGCGAACATCGCTGCAACATTTGGCAGGGGCAATTCCCGGTCAACAATACGGCCGAGGATGGTTATGGGAGCACTGCACCTGCCAGCTCCTACATGCCGAACGGTTACGGCCTCTACAATATGTCGGGCAACGTCTGGGAATGGTGCTCGAATTGGTTCGATGCAGGCAAGCAGCAGAAAGCGGTTCGCGGTGGTTCCTATCTCTGCCACGAATCGTATTGCAACCGGTACAGAGTCGCGGCGAGAACGTCTAATACGCCTGACAGCTCGACGGGGCATATGGGCTTCCGCTGCGTGCGGGATAGCTAATTTTTATATAACAAATAAACGGAGTGATCGATGATGAAACCATTTAACCGATTCAAATGGAAACAAACGGCCGCAGCCATCCTATTGGCTTCCATAACGCTCTTAGCAGCAGCTTGCGGCAATAATGCCAATTCGGCAAGCGGCGATGCCGCGGACGGCAAACCGGTCAAAGTGCGCTTCGCGCTTGACACGGCGGCAGGCGGCTCGCTGCAATTCCGGGTTGCCGAGGAGCAAGGCCTCTTCGACAAATACGGCATCGACGCCGAAATAGCCAACTTCGCTTACGGCATCGATACAATCAACGCCATGCTCGTAGAACGATCGGACACGGGAACGGCCGCCGATTACGCCCTCCTCAACTCGCTCAGCAAAGGCGACTTCAAGGTCGTAAGCACGCTGACCCGCGAGACCGAGAATCAAGCTGCAGCTACCGTGCTAATCGCCAAGGGCGACGATATTAACGAGCCGAAGGACTTGGTCGGCAAGAAGCTCGGCGTGGCCAAAGGTACGGTATACGAGTACATTTGGTACAAATTTCTAGAAAACGAAGGGATCAATCCCGATGATATCAAGTTCGTTCCGTACAGCACGCCGGACGAAGCGCTTATCGGGGTACAGAAAGGACAGATCGACGCCGTATGGGCAGCAAGCATCTTCATCGACAAGTTCCTTGCGCTCGACGGTGCCAAGAAGATCGCAGACCTCTCTTCAGCCGAAGCGAACATCTCGTCCTACTTCGTTCTTCAAACCAAATTTATCGAGGAGCATCCGGAAGCGGTCGAAAACATTTTAAAAGCGGTATCCGAAGCTATTGGTTACGTTGAAGGCCACAAAGAAGAAACGGCCGAGCTCGCATTTAAGGAGCTAAAGCTGCCTAAGGAAGGCGTCTTGAAAGATTTGGAGCAGCTCACCTATACGATCGGATTTACGCAGGAGGATTTCGCCCATTTGGAGGAAATGAAGCAGTTCATCAAAGACAAAGGCATCCTACAGCAGGATTTCGACCTAAAAACAAAGTTGTCCCTGGAGCCGCTTAAGCAAGCATTCCCTGACTCCGTTACCTACAAACCGTGAGAGGATGATCACCGTGCAGCCATTAAGACAGTCAGAAGCGATTCATATCGAGAACCTGCGCAAATCGTTCCATGCTCCCGTCGCCAACAAGGAGCCGCATTATATTATCAAAGACATCAATCTGACGATCAAGGGCGGCGAGTTCTTCATTCTGCTCGGCCCGAGCGGCTGCGGCAAGTCGACGCTGCTTAATCTGATTGCCGGCTTCATCGGCAAGACGGAAGGAAAGATCGCGCTGGGCGGCAAGGAAATCCAACGCCCCGGCAGCGAGCGGGCGATGGTGTTCCAGCAAGCCGACGCCTCGCTTTTCCCTTGGCTTACGGTGCGCGAGAACGTCGAGTTCGGCCTGAAAATGAAAAAGATCAAGAAGGCTGAACGCCATGAAATCTCGAGCCGGTATATCGAGCTCGTCGGACTCGGCGGCCATGCCGACAAATTCCCGAAGGAGCTCTCCGGCGGCATGAAGCAGCGCGTGCAGCTCGCAAGGGTGCTGGCGAATGATCCCGCGATCCTGCTCATGGACGAACCGTTCGGCGCTCTCGATGCGATGACGCGGCGCACGATGCAGAAGGAATTAATCCGCATCTGGAGACAGACGAACAAGACGGTTATTTTCGTCACGCACGACATTCAGGAGGCGATTCTGCTCGGCCAGCGAGTCGGCGTCATGTCCGTCGGTCCTTCCTCCCAGATTACCGACCTGCACGATATCCCGCTTGAATACCCGAGAGATCTGTCCGACCCGAAGGTGCTGGAGCTGCTCGGCACGATTCAAAATCATTTTGACGAATAACGTTCTTCCCCAAGGAGCTGCATGAAGATGACAATATTCAAACAACTGCTGAAGCTGGGCATTCTGCCATGGCTCGGAGCGCTGCTTATTTGGCAGCTGGCGGCGATGGCCTCCAATCCTGATTTTTTACCCGGGCCGTATCGTACGCTGAAGGCGGCCGTCGAGCTTTCACAAGACGGCTCGCTGTTCACTTATATCGCCTACAGCTTCTACCGCGTGCTCGTTGGATGGCTGCTCGGCAGTCTGATCGCGATTCCGATCGGCTTGCTGATGGGACGAATTCGAGGCATTCGCGCCGTTACCGAACCGATCTTGAACTTCATCCGATTCATACCGCCGCTCGCGTTCATTACGCTGTTCATGCTTTGGTTCGGCATCGGCGAGCAGTCCAAAATCATTCTGATCATGTACGGCACGATATTTACCGTTATCCTGAACACCTTGACCGGCGTGATGGCGATTGAAGAGGATAAAATCCGCTCCGCCCGAAGCATGGGCGCATCGGAGACGCAGATCATGTTCCATGTCGTCATTCCAGCAACTATCCCTTATATCTTCACGGGCGTCCGCCTCGCGATGAGCACTTCCTACATGGCTATTATTGGCGCCGAAATGGTTGCGGCGAACGAAGGCGTCGGCTTCCTTATCTGGAATTCGCGCCTGTACTTCAAGACCGACTGGATCTTCGTCGGCTTGATCATCCTTGGCCTAATGGGCTTCCTGACCGACCGTTTGCTCGGCTTGACCGGCCGGAAACTTCTCGGCCGCTACGGCATCGTGAATACGGGCGGCTCCCGCGTTCGCCAATTCTAATCCATACGTAAATACGCTCGTACTATCCTTTAGGAGGAATCTATTATGTCTAACTGGAAAAAAGAAAAATTCCAAGGCCGCATCAGCGCAGCCGTCGAAGACTCCGTCCCCCATTGGCCGCAGCCCGCGAAGCCGCAAGACGGAGCTCCCAATATCGTCGTCATCTTGCTTGACGATCTTGGCTTCGCCCATCTTGGCTCATACGGCTCCGACATTGCGACGCCGCACATCGACGCGTTGGCTCAAGGCGGCCTCCGATACAACAACTTCCATACGACAGCTGTCTGCTCCCCGACGAGAGCGGCGTTGCTGACCGGGCGTAACCCGCACGCGACCGGCGTCTCCTTCGTATCCGGCTTCGACAGCGGCTTCCCGAACACGCGCGGCAAAGTAAGCAAAGAAACGGCGCTTCTGAGCGAAATATTAGTTGAAGAAGGCTACAATACGTTCGCCGTGGGCAAATGGCATCTCGTTCCGGCAGCCGAGCATTCCGCCGCCGGACCGTTCGACAATTGGCCGCTCGGACGCGGCTTCGAGCGCTACTACGGTTTCCTGGAAGGCGCTACGAGCCAATGGAACCCGGATCTGGTCGAGGATAACCGTCCCGTCCAGCAGCCGAAGACCGTCGAAGAAGGTTATCATTTGACCGAGGATTTAACCGATCGCGCGATTCAGTACATCCGGGACCAGAAGTCGGCCGCTCCGGATAAACCGTTCTTCGCTTACGTCGCGTACGGCGCGACTCACGCCCCACATCATGCGCCTAAGGCGTATGTCGACAAGTACAAAGGCAAATACGACAAGGGCTGGGACGTTGCCCGTACGGAATGGTTCGAGCGCCAGAAGTCGCTTGGCATTATTCCGCAGGATGCGGTATTGCCGCCGCGCAATCCAGGCGTGAAGGCATGGGCCGATCTAACGGCCGACGAACAGAAGCTGTTCGCGCGTCAACAAGAAGCGTTCGCCGGCTTCCTCGAGCATACGGATGAGCATATCGGCCGGCTTGTCGATTTCTTGAAGGAAATCGAACAGCTCGACAATACGCTGCTCGTGCTGCTCTCCGACAACGGCGCATGCGCCATGGGCGGCGACGAAGGAACCGTTCATAGTTGGGCGGAAGGATTCGGACTAAAGGAATCGTTCGAGGAGAAGCTCCAGCGGATCGACGAGATCGGCACCCATCTCGCTAACAACCACTACCCGGCAGGCTGGGCGCAAGTAGGCAACACGCCGCTGAAATGGTACAAATCATTCGTCCATGCCGGCGGCGTGCAGGACCCGCTCATCATCCATTATCCGAACGTCATCAAGAAAGGCGGCACGGTTCGCAGCCAATTCCACTTCGTGACGGACATCGTGCCTACCGTGCTGGAACTGCTCGGCATCGAAGCGCCGGATACGTACAAAGGCGTAAGCCAGCAGCCGATTCACGGCACCAGTCTAGCTTACACGTTCGAGGATGCGGACGGCCCGTCGCGCAAGCCTGCCCAATATTTCGAAATGATCGGCAACCGCGGCATTTGGAAGGATGGCTGGAAGGCTGTCGCTATCCATAAGCCGAATACGCCATTTGCCCAAGATGAATGGGAGCTGTACCATGTCGCCGAGGATTTCACCGAATCGCGCAATTTAGCTGCCGAGCAGCCGGAAAGACTGCGCGAGCTTGTCGACCTATGGTGGGCGGAAGCCGGCCGCAACGGCGTGCTGCCGCTTGACGGCCGCTCGATTATCGCGAAGGTAAGAAGCATCGAGTCCGCTCGTCCGGCTAAGCAAGATGTCGTATCGCGCACGTTCTATCCAACATCATTCGGATTGCCGTTCGCCAAGGCGCCTGATATTCGCAATAAGCCTTTCGAAATCAACGCCAGCTTGGATCGTTCCAGCACCCGGGACGAGGGCGTAATCGTCGCCCAAGGCGGCCGCTTCGGAGGTTACTCGCTATATGTGCAGCATAATCGGCTAACGTTCTTCTACAATCATTCCTACGGTGTCCAGTATGTCGTTACTTCGGACTCCGAGCTGCCTGCCGGCGCCGTTACTGTGACGTTCCGGTTCGCCAAAACTGGCGACAATGTAGGTGTCGCGACACTGTATGCGAATGGCACCAAAATCGGCGAAGGCCATGTTGGACATACGGGCTATCTCGGCTTCTCGAACGAGCAATTCCACGTCGGCGAGAACAACCCGACACCGGTCAGCCCGACCTATGCGTCGCCGTTCCGCTTCAGCGGTAAGCTGAACAACGTCGTATATACGCTTGGCGGCTATTCCGCCGACCTGGAATCGCTTCTTGCCGTAGAGCTCGCTACAGAATAATAACTAGGTTCGGCCCCATGAATAGTTTCCATATTTATACACATACTAGAGATGCTCTGCTTAATCAAGCAGTTGCAAATCATGATCCATATGTGGAGGGAAAAGATTCACGATGAAAATTTTCGCGATTACGACGGCACTGCTGCTCCTGCTTCAAACGCAAACGTTCGGAGCCGTATCTGCACATGAAGGCAATGAGGCGCACGGCGCTTCGATAACGATCGTAAATGCCGACAATCAGGCGATCGGCAAAGCGACGCTGACTCAGAAAGACGATAAGGTGCTCATCCACCTTGAAGCAGAGAAGCTTTCGCCGGGCAAGCATGGCATCCACATTCATGCGGTCGGCAAATGCGATGCTCCGGACTTCAAGACGGCGGGCGACCATTTCAACCCGACGCAAAAGCAGCATGGCTTCAATAATCCGAAGGGCTTCCATGGAGGCGACCTACCGAATATCGAAGTCGGCGCGGACGGCAAAGTGACCGCCGATCTAGAGACTGCYGTTGTCACCCTCAAGCAGGGACAACCGAATTCGATCATTAAGGCCGACGGCGCAGCGCTTGTTATCCATGAGAAAGCGGATGACTATGTAACCGATCCATCTGGCAATTCCGGCGCTCGGATTGCTTGCGGCGTCGTGAAGTAATTGTAGGTTTACAGCAAAAAAAAGCATATCCCCCTGCCGCCACGGCTAGGGGGATATGCTTTTTATATGCCTTTAAAGCCTATTGAATCGGAGCCAGATGCGCACCATCAATGACCGAGTACGTGGAGCTGCCCGGCGTTTTCCAGCCTACCGCCACATGGTCGCCGCCGCTCTCTTCCTTATGCAGCACTTCTACATAGTAGCGTTGCCCTGCCGTTAGCGTAATTTGGCCGGATTGCTGGTTCGTGTAGGATGTAAAGCTCAGCTCGCCCACCCAATCTACGACTTCGCCGATCTGTACTTTATTGCCCGCCGTATTGTCGGTGCTTAAGTAAAGCACGCTGTTGTTGTCGCCCGCGATCGAGAACTGATAGGTTCCCGTTACTGTCGGCACGATATAGCCGCGGATACGCGTACCGTAATTGTCGCCCCAGTTCGAAGGCGCCTGGAAGCTCGTTAGCGAGGACGTGCCAGATGGCGTTGTCGATACCGGAATGCTGCCGATCGTCGGTCCCGTTATATTCGTCCAGTATTCTCGCGTTATCGATCCTGTCGACGTCTGACCGCCCGATGCGCTAGTCGTTACGTTAACGGAACTGCTTGCAGCCGATACGTTGCCCGCCGCATCCTTCGCTTTTACCGTGAAGCTATAGGCTGTGCTTGCCGACAGCCCTGTTACCGTGTAAGTCGTAGCTCCTGTCGTCGTACCTGCAAGCGAAGATCCATTGTAAATCTCGTAACCTGTCACACCTACATTATCCGTCGATGCCGTCCACGAAAGGCTTACACTCGATGCCGTTGTTGACGTCGATGTTAAACCTGTCGGTGCTGTAGGAGCCTGCGTGTCGCCTGCAGGCGCATTCGTCGTCACGTTAAGCGCGGAGCTTGCCGCCGATACGTTGCCCGCCGCATCCTTCGCTTTCACTGTAAAGTTGTATGCCGTGCTAGGCGAGAGCCCTGTTGCCGAAAAGGTCGTAGCCCCCGTCGTTGTGCCGGCCAATGTCGTACCTCTATAAATCTCGTAACCCGTTACGCCTACGTTATCCGTGGATGCCGTCCACGATAAGTCTGCGCTTGTCGAGGTCTTAGCCGGTGAAGTTAATCCGGTTGGAGCCGTCGGTGCCTGCGTATCTCCGCCGCCACCGCCGCTTGATGCCGTGTTCACGAAGCATGATTTATATTGCCCCGGTGCCGGGTCGCCGAACGTATTGTTGGAGCACATAACGCCGTTCGTGTACGTGCCGTAATTGAAGCTGCTGCCCGCTCCGTAGCGGACTTCCTTCGTGCCGGTGAAGCTGCACATATTGTTCTCGCCCGCGCACAGCTCCCAATTTGCAACCGGCGTCTGGTCTGTTGTAACGCTTAGCGCGCTGCTCGCTGATGACATATTGCCGGATGTATCCTTCGCCTTCACGGTGAAGCTGTATGCCGTGTTCGGAGTCAGACCCGTCACGGTATACGAAGTCGAGCTGCCGCCGATCGTCGTACCGGCAAGACCGCCGTTCGCGTAAACCTCATAACCTGCGATGCCGACATTATCAGTAGAAGCGTTCCACGTAAGCGTTACGCTAGTGTTCGTCTTCGCAGGCGATGTCAGATTAGCAGGAGTGGATGGTGCCGTCGTATCCGGCGGCCCGGCTACAACCGTAATCGTCTGCTCCTTCACATGCGCTCTGCCGCCGTTATCCCAAACGCCGAGAATAACTTGATACGTACCCGGCTTCTGATACGTGAATGTCGGGCTGACCGTCGTAACCGGCAGACCCTCGCCCAGATCCCATAAATGCTCGACGATCGTACCATTGTCCGTGGACGTGTTCGTGAACGTCACCGACTGACCGAGTTGAACCGTCATTGGCGCCGTGAAGTTCGCTACCGGCTTCGGATCGCTGAAGCCGCGGCTCGTAAGCTGCGTATTCGTGCCATTGCCGCTGACCGTATTGCCGCTCCACTCGAGATCCGCCGCCGAGGACGGATATTGATCGATGGAAGGACCGCCGTTGCCCGTAATCGTATTGTTCACGAAGCTGAGACGATCCGTTCCGCCTGCCGTCGTAATCTCAATCGCTTTTCGCCCATTGTTAATGATTTGGTTGCTGTCGAATGTAATGTTCTTCGTATTGCCGTGGATACGAACCGCATTCCCGTCATAGCCCTGATAGGCTGCCGAAGGATGCCCGATCGGTCCGTTCTCCCATACGTTTTTATAAAAATATTGGAACTGCTCCGTTTGTCCCGTTCCTTCGCCCTGCAGCTGCATCCCCCACATGACGATGTTTTTGACGGTGTTGTAGTTCCAGAGCTGATAGCCCGTGCCCGGCGATTGCTGCATGCCGACCTGCTGACCGCCGTCGACGAGGTTGTTGCTCGTTACGCCGTGGTCAACCATGACTTCCAGCCCCATGTTGCCTACCGTTCCGTCCGTTGCCTTCACGATATTGTTGCGTACCGCGATATAAGAGGAACGTACCGCGCTGATCCAGTGATCGACGTTATTGTTCTCGATTATGGAGTTGTCTACGTTCGTATGAAGCTCGATGCCGAGACCTTCCATCTTTTTGCCTGTACCGGTAACGGTGTTGCCGCGGACGATCGCCCCCGGACTATTGTCGTTTACGAAAATACCGCCGCGACCTGTAAGATGAATAACGTTGTTCTCGATCAACGCATTGTCCGATCCCCAGCCGACGCGAACTCCGCCGCCCCAGTCGGAGTTGACGCCGATATTCGTGACGATATTGCCCGAAATGGTCAGATTATCCGTATTGACGCCGTATAGGGCGAATGGACCGAAGCCCGATGACGTGCCTATATCCTTCACTTTGAGATTCAACATTTTGTTGCCGCTGCCGTTTTCCGAAACGACTACGGACTGCGGGACCGTGCTATTGTTCGCGTCCAGCGTCATGTTGGACACTTCCGCGCCGGTCAGATTGTACATGGAGAAGAAGGTTAGCGCCGAAGACGAATTGAATTTAATGATCGACGTATCGCGGTTCGCACCCGTTATTTTCACGCCAGACTTGCCGTTAACCGTACTCGTTAAGTAAAACGTGCCTGCAGGAATAAGGACGGTATCGCCGCTCGATGCAGCGTCGACGGCGGCTTGTATGGCGGCGCTGTCGGACACCGTGTCGTTGCCGGCGGCTCCATAAGAAGTGATATCGAGCGTTGCGGCGAATACGGCCGGTACTGGCAAGATCGGCAGCAGCATAGACAATGCGCACAAGGCGCTGAATATGCGCGTCTTCATCCTCGGTCGCTTGCTTAATTTGGTCATTAGTAATCCCTCGCTTCAATTAAATTGGATTTGTTACAGAATGGTTTCTGTCTTTATCCCCGTCATGATGCGATTACCCCTTGGTATATCTGCATGACATGTCCGTAAGCCTCACCTCCTCAACTTATATCCCACCGATTATCCGGCAAACGTCAGGCCGCTCGATCAACGGGCGGCCCGTTCGCTTCAAGTAACTGATTCCTGCTTACTCCGCTTGAAATAGGATCCGGGCATCGCCCCAATCCGCGTGATCCCAATCCGTTCCGTTGCCGCCGTTCGTGACGACGAGCTTCAACTGCTGCGCACCGCTAATATCGACATCGATATCGATCGTATCCGAATTCGCATCCATGACGCCGCTGTCGTAAGCAAGTACCCCGTCCAACCATACCTCGAAGGAGACAGAACCGTTGCCGTACGTCTCGTCGTCGACCCCGACGCTTGCTTGGAACTTCTCATACGCACCGCCTACCGTGTATACAATCTCAGAAGCGGCATGCGTTCCAAAACCTTTCGCATAGACTACGCCGTTCAACGTTATCGGCCGGCCATCCGAAGACTTATCGAGCTGGATGTTGCCCCAGCCTGCCGTACCGGAATCCCAAGCATAATCGCTCAAATTAACAGCCGATGTCGGCGCGTTCATTGTGACCGATGCCGGTGCGCTCGAATCCGAGCGATTGCCGGCTGCGTCCCTCGCCTTCACGGTGAAGCTGCTCGTCGTGCCCGGCAGCAGCCCTTTAGCCGTATACGAAGTTGCAGCTGCTCCTGAGGTTGTACCGATTAGGCTGTCATTACGGTATATTTCATAGCCCGTTACAACCTTGTTATCGGAGGATGCCGACCAAGAGAGAACAGCACTTGTTTCGCTCGCTGCAGCGGCCGTCAGGTTCTCAGGCGCTGTAGGCGGTGACGAGTCAGGTGCCTCCGTCGTAATGGAAAGCGCCGAGCTTGCTCCCGATACATTACCCGCCGCATCTCTAGAACGTACAGTCACGCTATACGTCGTTAATGGCGCTAGACCTGTCACCGTGTACGATGTTTCACCCGGTTCCGTCGTACCTTGCAATACTCCATCCACGTATACGTCATAACCGACGACACCCACATTATCGGATGCCGCTTGCCAGCTCAGCTCTGCCGTCTCATCGGTCTGCGACGGTGATGCCAGGCCTGTCGGCACGGCCGGTGCTTGGCGATCCGGCATTCCCGGCCTAACGAGCAAGCTCTTCTCCTTCAGGTGGGAGCGCCCTTCGTTATCCCATACGACCAGCGTTACGCGGTAAATACCCGCTTTATCATACACATAGGTCGGCGAGACGGCTGTGCTTGGCAGACCGTCGCCGAAGTCCCATAGACGGTGGGCGATCGTACCGTCGCTGTCGAACGAGCTGTCAGTGAACTTTACGGGTTCTCCTACGCGGATGAGAACCGGAGCAGAGAAGTCGGCCGCCGGCTTCTTATTTTGGAAGCCGCGCGACTGCGGCTGCACATTGCTGCCGTTGCGGAGCACGATATTGCCGGACCATTCCAGATGCTCGGCCGCAGCAGGATACGGATCCATCGTTATCCCTTTATTTCCCGTAATGAGGTTATTCGTGAAGCTCAGCCGATCAACGCCTGCGGCACCGGTTATTTCAATCGCTTTGCGGCCGTTACCCGCAATCAGATTGCTGTCGAACGTTAAGTTCTGCGAGCTTCCGTGAATCCGGACGCCGTTGCCGTCATAACCGGGATAATTCGCTTTCGGATTGCCCTCTTGCGTATTAATGAAGCTGTTCTTATAGAAGTATTGGAACTGCTCGTTCTGTCCGGAGCCTTCTCCTTGGAGCTGCATGCCCCACATGACCATGTCCTTCACGATGTTGTAGCCCCAATATTGATGCCCCGTTCCCGGCGACTGCTGAATCCCGACCTGCTGCCCGCCGTTCACGAGGTTATCGGTCGTAATCGCATCGTCCGCCATAATCTCCAGGCCGATGTTGCCGACTCGGCCGTCCTTCGGCTGAATGATATTGCGCCTAACCGCAATCTTGCTGGAGCGGACCGCGCTGATCCAGAAGTCGACTTGGTTGTCTTCAATAATGGAATTGTCCACGTTTGTATGCAATTCAATGGCGAGACCATGCTCCTTCAGCCCGGAACCCGTAATCTTATTGCTGCGCACGACGGCCCACGGACTGTTGTCGTTCACGAGAATACCGCCGCGTCCCGTATCGGCAATGACATTACCTTCAATCGTGGCATGCGAAGAGCCCCATCCGGCACGTATGCCAGCGCCCCAAATGGAAGCGATTCCAATATTGGTGATGTGATTGCCTGAAATCGTTACGTACGGCGAGTTATCAACGAACAGCGCATGCGGGCCGAATCCTTCGGTGGCGGTAAAGTCCTTCACCCGAAGGTTCTTCATGCTGTTGTCGCTGCCGCCCGACACCGCGACGGCCGACATCGCAATTAAGCTGCTATTGCCGTCGAGCGTCAAATCCGATACGGAAGCGTTCGTTACATTTTGCAAATAGATCATGTATGTATCCGACTCTGAGGTGAACTTCACAATCGACTGATTCTGCTTCGCGCCCTTAATAGCAACCCCTGACTTGCCATATACCGTGCCTGACAAATAATAGGTACCTTTAGGAATGAGAACCGTGTCTCCTGGCGATGCGGCATCGACGGCTGCTTGTATGGCTGCCTTGTCGTCCAACGTATCCGTGCCGTTCGCGCCGTACTCGGCGATGGACCTTGCCGTTCCCGCAGAGCCTGGCGATGCTTGTACTCCCGGCAGCGGTCCTGCCGCCAACAGCAGCGACAGCGACAACAATAGGCTGACCCGCGCTCGTTTGGATTTCATMACTACTATCTCTCCCTTGCCAATAGAATAGGGCGGGAACGCGGTACCCTGTCCGGGTACTTTGCTTCCGCCCTTCTATCTTGCACTATGGATTAACGCTTCGAAACTGTTCAATTCTCGATTTACTTTACTTGCAGGCTGTACATATGGCTAATAGCTGTATTATTTCAATTCCCGCTGTCGAGGCTTGTCGAGCAATTAACGGGGAAACTCCAGCTCTGCCTCATTCAGTATACGCACGAATTCCAAATCAATGGATCCATTGTTCCAGCCTCCGCTAACGTTATGGGCGAAAGGCGTCGCCTTCTCCCCCGATAAGGCGGGTATATATCCGATATAATACGAAGAAATCCGAGGATTAACTTCGAACATGAACGGTCTCCGCAGCTTAGCGCTTTGCATACGCCCATCCGTCTCAAGCATAGCTGCCCATTCCTTTGGGATTTTTACGGCGCCATACGACCGTTCCGCAAGAATAGCTTTCCATTCCATCTGAATGCGCGGGTTATAGTAGTCCATTCCGTTCGTCCGTCCGCCGTTCCTATCCCGAATAAAATAAAAGGTTAGGTCTTGAATCGTCGATCCCGGACTCATGTTCCATACGATGTATCGGCTGGACGGATCGTTCGCCCGAAGCCCCCATATATGCGGATAAACATTAATCTGAATCGCGCCGATCTCCCACTTGAATCCGTCCCAGACCCAGAAGCTCATGCCATGCTCGCTTTGATCGGTTACGAAGGGAACGAAAGCATGTCGAGCGTCCAGCTTGACGATGTCTTGTATGTTCTTCACGCCAGCTTCTGGATATTGTTTGATAATGGCTGCCGCAGCCTGCTCGGCATTAGGTAGTTCCTTCGGTTTTACTCCAATCTGTAAAAACAGTACAACCCCGGCAATAACGGCCAACAGAATCGTCATTACGATTTTCTTATTCATCGGTACGACCACCTATCTCAAGAAGCGACTCCTCAGAGACGTAGTAATAATACTGATCTCCCCTGGAGACTAATAAACCTTTGCCGTCAGACTGGATAAAGATTTCAGCATGAATGCCGCTGCCCCATCTCGGTTCCACGCCTATTAATGCGTATGGAAACCGCTCGCGCCCGCTGTCCCTGGACTCATAATACCAGTCCATGCTTAGATTCATTTCCTCCGGCCGCAAGGAACTAAGCTTCGACTGGAATAATGACCGATCGAAGACAGCTTCCGTAGCTGACGGGTGGATGGATGCAATACCAGCGGAATCCACGTTCGCAATATAGGTAGCAACCTCGCGTTTCGGATAAATAACCTCATGACTATAATAAGCAGCCAAGTGCGATGCCATAAAAATATAATTTGCCAAAAAACCAATCCAAGCTATCGCACGATACTGCTTCCAAGTCGTCTTTGCCGTAACGAGATAGACTACCCATACACCGAGCGGCAAGACAGCGAACTTCGCCGTCGTTCCGCCTATTGTCATCTGAATACTGAAAGCAATGATGCTTATGAAAAAAACGATCAAAGCCCGCCATAAACGAGGTTTCTCGACCGCTCGCCGATACTTTTGCCAGACTAGCGCCAATAAGATCAACCATCCAAGCAATAATCCGATAACCGCTACAACGTTCTCAAACCCTTCCAATCGAAACAACAGCACTTGATCTCCCCTTCCTGGCAGTCGCTAAAACCCCCTCTTTTTACTCTAACACGCCTGATTTGGGAATGTAATCCTTTTTATACGAAGGGGTCATAGCCTAAAGCAAAAAAAAGGCCGTACCGTCGGCAACTTTCGTCACCCTCGGTACAGCCTATCTCCTCTTGCCCCATCTTACTCGATGTAACTATAGTCCGTGAATGTCGCGGCTTGTCCTCTGTACACACCTGCTGCGTCGATCAGATTCCAGACGGTAGCTTGCTTCATATAGAAGCGCCGCCCCGAGCTGGAAATGCGCACGCCGGTGTAATCATCAACATAACCGTTTGCCGTCACCATGGTGAAGAATCGGTCGCGTTCCTCCCGCTCCAGCGACTCCGCAGTCAAGCGCGAAGGTATGCTCGTCAGCTTGTCCCACTCCATCTCCCACAGCTTAAGCGCAAGCGCATTGCCGAAGTTTAATACAGGGTCAGCCTCCGTGCCATGCGACAAAATAACTCTTGGGGCTTGAAACAACAAGTCCGCAGCTGACGTCACATTGCTTAACGACTCTCGGTCGACGAGCTCCCTGCCTGTCCAGCGCAAGTAGCTGTCCATTAGCAACAGCGCATGTGCCTCCGTTGCTCCAACGCCTGATCTTAACGAGTCCGTCATCGCTTACGCCTCCTCGTGCGCTGTCAAAGCGTCACCTGCAGGCTTTTCTCCGCGGAAAGCATTGTTATAGCAGCGTCTGCATACCGGCTTATAATCCTCGTTGCCGCCAACTTGAATCTGCTCGCCCGCATTGACCGGCTGGCCGTCTCGGAAGCGAATGACCATCGTCGCCTTGCGGTCGCAATACCAGCAGATCGTCTTGATCTCCTCAATCTTGTCCGCTTGCACGAGCAAATAGTAGCTTCCCTCGAACAACTGATTCTGAAAGTCGTTCTTCAGCCCGAAAGCCATGACGGGTATGTTCAGCTCGTCTACAACCCGCGTCAGCTCCAATATATGATGTTTCTTCAGAAATTGAGCTTCGTCAATAAGAACGCAATAAATTTGCTTATGCTGCGCTCCTGGATTAAGGAACGACTTCACGCTTTCGAACAGATCCGTTTCGTCGTGAACCGGTATCGCATCACGCTCGAAGCCTACGCGCGAGCCGACTCGGTCTACCTCGCCTCTGGCGCTGACCGATGGCGAGAATATAAGGACCGGCTTGCCTTGCTCTTCGTAGTTGTGGGCGACCTTAATAATCTCGAACGACTTGCCGCTGTTCATCGTTCCGTATTTGTAATAAAGCTGTGCCACCTGTATCTCCTCCACCTAACGTATCAGTACAACTATTATACAGGAAGATAACGGCGCAACGGACAACAACTTTATTCGGTTATTCATCTGATTCTGTTTCTGCTACTCATTAAGCAGTTGCTTTGGATTTGCCTTCTTCTTCTTCCTTGTCGCTCGACAAGAACCAGCCAAGTGCCGCGATGATGATGAGTACGATGTAGAACGTCAGCTTCCAGCCCGTCGAATGCGCGAAGTGCTCGGAAACAACGCCAATGGACGGATGTGCAAGTGTAATAACAGCCAGCTTAACGCCTACCCAGCCTACGATGAAGAACGCCGCAAGCTCAAGACCCGGTTTACGCTCCAGCAGCTTGACGAATGCGGATGCCGCGAAACGCATAATAAGCAAGCCGATAAATCCGCCAAGGAATATAACGGTGAATTGTCCAACATCCATACCGCCAAACGTACCCAAGCCTGTTGCCGGAAGCGCTACTGCAAGCGCTACTGCTGCAAGAATCGAGTCAACGGCGAAAGCGATGTCGGCAATCTCGACCTTAACGACCGTCATCCAGAAGCTGCTGCCTTTCTTCTCCTTGGCAGGCTTGCCTGCCGCCTCGTCAGCTTCGTCCTCAGCTTTCTTGATGAGAAGCTTTCGGAAGATGTGGTTACATGCAATGAATAACAGGTAAAGCGCTCCAATTGCTTGAACTTGCCATACGTCCACCAAGAACGAGATGGCGAACAAGGAACCGAAACGAAGCACGAATGCTCCGACCAAACCGTAGAACAATGCTTTTTTGCGCTGCTCTTCAGGCAAATGTTTAACCATAATCGCCAAGACAAGCGCGTTATCCGCCGCAAGCAAACCTTCCAGTACGATCAATACTAGCAATACCCAACCGTACTCCAACAACAGTGATAAATCCATGCTGATCCCTCCATTTAATTTGTAGTATCTCCCGAGGCATAAAAAAAACCTCTGCCTAAATAGGCAAAGGTCTGGCTAACAACGTTGACGTTGCCAATAAAGCCGGAGAAGGTCATTCTCGTAATGACGACTTTACTGTAAAAGCTACTCCCCTTTGGAGTGTTCAGTACGCTATGCAATTGTGTAGCATTCTGATTACCGTATAGTTACGAAGCCCATATTATTTAGGTTTCAGTTTTTTTAAAATTTTTTTCCTTATATAACGGAATGCGGATAAGGACGGTTGTGCCTGCGCCAAATCGACTGCCGATCTCGACGCCATATTGCGGACCGAACTGCAGCTTGATTCGCTCATCGACGTTGCCAATGCCGTAACCTGCTTGATCTCCGCCGCTGCGCTGATTGATCGCCAGAACATGCTGCGGCTTCATGCCGACGCCGTCATCAATTATTTTAAATACAATGGCGTCCTTCTCCCGATATGCACATAATTTGATCGTTATGCAGCTTTGGAACAGCGCGTGCTCCAATATATTTTCGATAAAAGGCTGCAAAACAAGCTTAACCGTATCATACCCGTAGACATCTGCTTCTATGTCATACATAACCTCAACACGGCTGCCGTATTTGATCTTCTGAATTTCGATGTACGTCTTTGCCTGCTCGATTTCCTTCTCCACCGGAATAATGAACTTCCCATGATTGAGCGTCAGCCGGTAAAACTTAGCGAGGCCGGTTACCATCTGATCGAGCTTGTCGATCTCGCCGAACTTGCCTAGGCGACTAATTGACGACAGCGTGTTGTAAAGAAAATGAGGATTGATCTGCGCTTGAAGCGCTTCAAGCTCCGCCTCCTTCTTCTCCAGCCTTACTTCGTACACTTCCTTGATGAGCGAGTTGATATGCCGCCCCATATCGTTGAACGCTTCAGCGATTTGGAAAAACTCGTCATTGCCCGAATATTGAATTCGCTTATCGAAGCGTCCTTCGCGGAAGGCATTAAGCGAGCGAATGATCTTCGTTACGCGAACGGAGAAGAAACGCGAGATGAACAGGCTGATGCTGGAGAGCACGATGAAACTGCCTAAGCATATTAAAACGGTCAGCCATTTCACCTTATCGGCTTCCTTCGACAGATCCTTATGCGGAATTAAAGCAATAATCGTCCAATCGACATTCGGAAGCTTCTCCACGACAGTCAGATGCCCTCGTGACAGATCCTCCGTCCACGTTGCGTATGCCGGATAGGAGGTTTCCTTGGAGGAGGCATGAATGATCCGATCGTTTTCGTTCAAAATAATAACGCTGCTCTTGTCGCCGAATTTCCGATAATCCGCGCTGCCGGCAATATCCTTCATCCGAGCGATAATACGCATGAAGCCGATCTGTTTTTGCTTCTTGTAGTCGAACATCGGCCGAAGCAAGGAGATATTATCGTATCTCGCATCCTCCTCGATCTGGCGCCAGAAGGATCGGCTCTCAATTTTTTCCGCGTCGACTTCGCTCGACTGAAATGATTTAAACCAGTATGTATTCATGATCCGATCCATATGGAACAGCTCGAAGGAATCGACCAATAGCAATGGGTCGCTCCCCTTCGTTGGTACAGCGTATATTTCCGGATACGTCTTATTCGTAATATAAAACTTAAGCAGCGCCCGATTCGGCGTTAAGTTAATGGCGTTCTGCAGCTTCGGCACGATCGATTTCATTGTCTTGTCGTAAATGGTCCAGCTGTATTCATTCAGCCGAAGGTCATCCTGCAGCGCATAGTCCCAGTACAACTGATCGGACGTTCGCTGAAGCTGATCGATCTGATACATCATATTTTCCTTCGTCTGCGTGAGCGTGCCTTGAATGGTCGACTTCGCATGCTCCGTAATCGCTTTCACGGAAGTCGTATAGGCAAAGTAACCGATCAGAATAACGGGTATAAGTACAATAACGAGATACGATGCCATAAGCTTGTAACCAAAAGGAATCATTCGTCTCTGTCTCTTGCTGGCTGCTGCCATTGCTTCGTCTCCTCGTCCCCTCTGCGGGCTGATCGCCTTTAGTTAGCTTCGTTTGCGATAATCGCCCGGCGTCATGCCGGTTGCATCCTTGAACAGCTTGCTGAAGTAGGCAAGACTGCCGCAGCCGATCTGATCGGCAACCTCGTACACCTTGAGACTCGTATCCTTAAGCAGAAGCTTCGCCTTCTCCACGCGCTTGCGCGTCATGAAGTCGCTGAAATGCTCATCCGTCTCCTCCTTAAAGAGCTGCCCTAAATAATTGGGCGAGAAGCTGAATGCGGTTGCCAGCTCCCTCAATGTCACGTTCTGATGCAATCTAGTATCTATATATAACTCGATTTCTCGGATTAGTTTCATATTTTTGCGCTGCTGCTTGCTTTGCAGCTTGTTGGCTAGAAGGCTTATCGTAGTCGTCAGCCAACCATGGAAGGCGTGAATGTCGTCATATTGAAACAGCTGATCCACCTGCATAGCGTCACGTTCCAGAATTACGCTCAAATCCTCGTTCAAATCATTCAAGAACGTATCGAGCTTCGATACGATATATGTCACATAACCTTGCAATGCAGCCTTGTCGCTGCCAATCTGCTTCACATTAAAGAACAATTCATCAAGAAAATCCTTCATCCGCTCCAGCTCATGGTTGGCCATCGCAACAAGCAGGCTCTCTACGATGGCATCCAAATTAGCGGGGCTTGCTTGCGCTATATCGAACGTCGGAGCGAAGCCTGTACCGCTGTTCTTGCCTCTGAATAGGAAATACGACATCGATTGCTTAAGCGATTGCTCCCACTGCTGCTGATTGCGTTCGCGGATAAGCGTGCTGCGCACGCCGGATAACGCTTCGAATATTTCCGCATCGCCGACCGGCTTGAGCACATAACTGCTCGCATTGACCGCAATGGCCCCTTTTGCGTAATTGAAGTCCTCGTGCCCGCTTACGAATACAATTTTAAGGCCAGGACGTATCGTCTGCGCCTTGCCTGCCAGCTCGATGCCGGTCATGATCGGCATCCGAATATCGGATACGAGCACATCGACCTCGTTCTCATTAAGAAATTGAAGCGCCGAGAATCCGTCGTTGCATGCGCCGACAACCTCCATCTGCAGCTCGTTCCATGGGACGAGCATTCGTATGCCTTTCAACTCTAGCTCCTCGTCGTCCACTAGCAACACTTTGTACATGATCCCGCCTCCTTAAGCGCCGTTAAGCCCAAAGAAGAGGACATACGCCTGGCGGCGTACACCCTCTTGACCTTGAAGCCTACATGAATATATTACTTGCCGTTGATTTTCGCAACGTTTTCTTGCCATTTCGTCGTACGGTAATCAAGAACCTTTTGGAAGCCGAGACCGTCCGTCTCTTTTTTCGCTTGCTCGATCAAGCTAAGCACTTCATCGTCGCTCTTCGCGAACAGCATTTTACCGAAGTATTCAGCCGCAAGCTCAGTTACTTGCTGGTTAATGATGCCTTCCTCTGTTTCCGGAGCCGGATCGATATTATTGTACTCCGTGTTGTTGTGCGACGTCTTCCAAGCGACATTGAATTGCGCGATCGCACCCCAGTTTTGTTGTTCCTTAGGAAGCATCATTTCAATCTTCGTTTTCGAAGTATCTACATAAGTCGCGTTGCCTGCCCATACGTAGGCCTCGAGCTTCTCTTTATCCTTCTGCTCTTGCGGCGTGCTGTACCACTTGTCGTTCGGAATCGGAGCGCCGTCTGCGTCGAACTCATCCCAATACAAGCCTTGCGGACCGAAGAACATAATCCGTTGACCCTCTTCGCCCGCCATCCAGTCCAGGTATGCGAAGATCGCCTCAGGGTTTTTCGCGTTCGTTGTAATAACGTTGACATTCCAGCCGAGCGCATTGTAACCATTCGGGAATACATTGTTTTTGTCTACGCCTGGCTTAACGATTGGCCAGATGAATTCATAGCCGCCGCTTGGGTCGGCGTTTTTCCACGTATTGTGGCCTTCTCTGCCKACGTTCGTTGCATTGCCGCCTACATAAACCGCTACGCGGCCTGTAGCCAGCTTCTCTTTCACTTGATCTTCCTTCTGCGTCATCGCGTCTTGCGTAATAAGTCCTTCTCTGAACAGCTTGCTTGCGTATACCATATTTTCTTTCCAAGCTTCATTATCATAGATCGTGCGGAATTTGTCTCCGTCCGGATAAGATTTCATATGGCTGTAAGCCGTCGTATTGCCTTCGCCGAAGCCTGGGAACATGACTTCCACGCCTTCTGCCGTTCTTCCGACTTCGAGAGGCACAACATCCGGATAGCTAGCTTTCACTTGCTTCAAGTAGCTGTAAAGGTCGTCCGTCGTTTCAAGCTTCGGAGAACCAAGCTCTTTGTAAATTTTCGAGTTGACGAACCAGCCGCCATTGCCCGTAGGAGCAGCCGTGAACCAGTTCGGGAATTGATAGATTTTGCCGTCGCTTGAGCGAAGCATGTTCAGCGTCTCTTCGCCTGCCCACTTCTTCAGGTTCGGATATTTATCGATGAAGTCATCTAAAGGAACGAGCACGCCTGCTGATCTCAGACGCTCAACGTCCGGACCGCGGTCCATCATCATCGCGTCGGGAAGCTCTTTGGATGCGATCATCGTGCTTAGCTTCTGTGCAGCTGCGCCGCCGGATTGAATCGGCTCAACGGTTACTTTCTTATTCTCTTGAACCCATTTACTGTTCKGGTTAGCCCCCCATGGCTCGGTTGTCCACCAATCGTAGTTAACATAATAGGTGAAAGTGAATGGCTGTTCGCCGAATACAAAACCATTTTCTTCCTTCTTGTCGCCTTCCTTGTTGCCGCCGTTGTTGCTGCCTTGCGCAGGCTTCTGGTCGTTAGCAGGCTTGTCGTTGTTCGACGAGCATCCAGCCAAGGTCATGCTTGCGGTAACAGTTAGCGCCGTAAGTAGAACGAGCAGCTGTTTTCCTTTCATCTTTTAAACCCTCCCGTTATGTTTGTACTCTTAACTTTCATTTATCTATTCATAACCCGCCGGTAGCTAGGCGGCAGGATTGAATACTCCCATTCCAGCGCCTATTCCTTCAGCGAGCCGACGAGCACGCCTTTCACAAAATATTTCTGTACGAACGGATATACCATAATAATCGGGATTGTTGCAACCATCATTGTCGCCATCGTCAGCGATTTGGTCGTTACGCTCTGCATTCGGCTGAGCGCGTCGGCAGCGGAAGCGTTGCCCTTCGTTGCAATGGAAAGCTGCTCCGACATGATGTTCGAGTTCAGAATTTGCTGCAGCATCGTCTGTACCGGGAACAGCTCCGTCTTCGTAATGAAGATCGTCGGCGTGAACCAATCGTTCCAGTGATAGACGGCTGTGAATAATGACAGCGTAGCCAAAACAGGTCCGGACAATGGCAGTACAATCTTAAAGAAGATGCCGAACGTGCTGGCCCCGTCGATTCGCGCCGATTCCTCAAGGCCTGAAGGCAAGCCCATGAAGAATGTGCGGAATATAATCATATTGAAGACGCTGACGGCAGTCGGTATAACCATAACCATGAACTTGTTCATAAGACCAAGCTCGACGTTAAGCAGGTAGTAAGGGATGAGGCCGCCGCTGAAATACATCGTAATGACGGCGAACACCATGTAGAACTTCTTGCCCATGACGCCTTTGACCGACATGCCGTAAGCGAATATCGCCGTCATAAAAATCGATAGAATCGTGCCGGAGATCGTCCGCAGCACMGAGATATAGAAGGCAGTTACGATTCTGCCGTCTTGGAATACGATTCGATAGTTGTCCAGCGTGAACGCCCTAGGCCAGAACGTGACGCCCCCTCTTGAGGTATCCATACCGACGTTGAAGGAAATGACTGCCGCGTTCCAGAACGGATACAGCGTTGCGATTCCAAGCAGGACGAGGAATATATAGATGAAGGTATGCAAGGTTTTGTCTCCGCTGCTTAGCTTCACAAGGATTCACCACTTTTCTGAAAATAAATGACACAGCTAACGGCTACCATAGGCTCGACCCTGCTCTTCTTGCGATATAGTTCGCGCCTGTAAGAAGGCCGACGCTTATAATGGCCTTGAACAATCCGACCGCGGCTGCATAGCTGAATCGGTTGTTAATAATGCCGGTTCGATACGCATAGGTGTCGATTACATCCGCGACGTCGCGCAGCATCGGGCTTGAGCCGAGCAGGAGCAGATCGTCGAAGCCCGCGTTAAGTAGGTTGCCGATGCTAAGTATTAAGAAGATGATAATGACAGGCGTAATCGACGGCAGCGTAATGAGAAAAATTTGTTTGAACTTATTCGCGCCGTCTATGGAAGCTGCTTCATACATGCTCTGATCGACCCCTGCAATCGCAGCCAAGTAGACGATCGTCGCGAATCCGACTTCCTTCCACAAGTTCGTCGTGATAATGATGGCCCAGAAGTTCTCCGGCATCGACAAGAAGTTGATCGGCTTATCGATAATGCCGAGCGCTTGGAGCAAAATGTTCAAGCTGCCGTTATCGACGGACAGCATCGAAATCGTGAAGCCCGATACGATTACCCATGACAGGAAGTGCGGCAAGTAGCTGATCGTCTGAACGATCCGCTTGAATGCCATGTTCTTCACTTCGTTCAGCATGAGCGCAAGTACGATCGGAGCCGGGAAGTTGATGACCAGCTTCAGGGCGCTGATTACGATCGTGTTGCGGATAACCCGGAAAAAGTCAGGGGAGTTGAAGAACATGTCGAAATGCTTGAACCCTGCCCAGGGACTATTCAGGAAGCCTTTGTACAAGTTGTAATCCTGGAACGCCATCAGCACGCCGTACATCGGAATGTAGTTGAAAACGAGTATGAACAGAAGCGCCGGAAAGATCATGACCTGAACTTGCCATTGCATCAGAAACCGCTTCCAAGCCGGCTTTTCCGTTCTGGCTGCCTTAACAGGCGTGTTAACGGAGACAGGTGACTGCAAGGATGATTACCCCCCATTTCTATTTGATACTGTAATTCTAATATTGTAAGCGCCCTCATTCTACTCAACAAAACAACGGAATGTATCAAAATACAACGCTTTCATTTTTATGGTCAAGTCAGCTTTTGAAGGGGGATTTGAGTGCCCGGCCTCACCGGCTGATATGACGTTTTGCCTGTATTTCATACAGTCTAATTGATCCCAATCGCCTGTTAAGCGACTTTTGAGTGGAAAACATGCAGTCAAAACTGGAATTTTGGCCCTCAGCGAGTTTACTCTGTCCATATGACTGTACAAAATCCAATCAAACTCTGATATCGCATCTTTTCCAGCCATTTGACTGCACAAAATCCACTCAAAAAGCTAGGACACACCATCTAAAATTCAATATCCTTCCAGAAGGAATGTTGCGGACAGCAGGACATACAAAAAAACGGCAGCGCAGGGACTAAGACCTGCACGGCCGTTTCTCTATTTATTTGTCATCCTTTGACCGCTCCCGCCGTAATCCCGCGCGACATTTGCTCGGTAAACAGCAGATACGTAATGACTGTCGGCAGCGCGATCATCGTCATAACAGCGAACTGGGCGCCGTAATTAGACGAGTATTGCCCGGCGAACTTCATGATCGAGAACGGGAGCGTCTTGAAGCTCTCTGACGTCAGGAACGTATTCGCCATAATGAATTCATTCCACCAGCTGATGAAATTCATAATGCATACGGTAGCAATCGCCGGCTTCGTCATCGGCAATATAATGCGGAAGATAACACCGAACACCGAGCAGCCGTCCATGACGGCGGACTCCTCAATGCTCCTCGGAATCGTCTCCAGAAAGCCCGATATAATAAGCGTGCTGATCGGCAGAGAGAAGGCGATATACGGCAAAATAAGCGACAATGGATTATCGATGAGACTAAGCTGATCGAACAGGATGAAGTTGGGCAGCAGCGTCGCATGGATCGGGACGATCATGCCCAGCATGATGAAGGAAAGCGTCGTGCCGCGCAGCTTCCATTCCATTCGCGAGAAGGCATAACTTAACATCAGCGATAGCACGGCGGCTACGAGTATCGTAATCGTTGTAATGATCAAGCTGTTCAGCAGAAAGCGCGGCACACTGCCATAGGTAAATGCATTATGATAGTTCTGCCACTCGAGCGACTTCGGCCACTTCAGCAGACTGCTGCCGAAGAAATCGCCGCTCTTTAGGAACGAATAGTTGATGAGCCATACGAGGGGAAAAATCTGTATCAGCGCGACGATCCACAATGCGGTATGAAGGGTCGTTCGACCGAGCAGCGCGCCTACGGTCAGCCGCTGCCTCAACTTCTTAGGCTGCCGCGGAGTCGCCGTGATTGGTTTGATAGCTTCCATAGACATATCACTCCTTAGCTAGTCTAGTTAGAACTCGCCGACATCCTTCTTGAACGCTTTGTTCATCGCGACGGTTATGAACAAACAGATGATGACGAATACGACGGATATGGCGTTGCCGTAGCCGTACAAAGATGACGTGAAGGCGGACTTATACAAATAGTTTCCGATGAACTGGGTCGTATTGGCCGGTCCGCCGTTCGTCATAAGGAAGACCGTCTCCATCTGCTTGAGACAAGCGGTTACTGCAATAACGACCGCGACGCGGACCATTGGCGTCAGCAGGGGAATGACCAGCTTCGTGTACAGCTTCACCGGTCCCGCTCCATCCAGCTCTGCCGCCTCGAATAAATCCTTCGGAATGCCTTGCAAGCCTGCGTAATAGAGCAGCAGCGCATAACCGAATCCTTGCCACATGACGACAACGATAATGCACCAGATAGCTAGCTGAGGGTCGCCGAGCCAATCCTGCTTCCAAGCAGAGAGCCCTACCCCGTCGAGTGCTTTATTTAACATCCCGTAGTTCGGATGGAATACGCTAACCCACATTTTCGAAGTAACAACAACGGAAATAACGGCCGGAATGAAGAATACGGTCCGGAACAGCTTCTCCAGCCTCCCGGCATGCGTAACGAGAATGGAGAACAACAGCGCGATGGGATGCTGAATAAGCAGTGTCGCGGCGAGCAGCAGCAAAGCGTTCCGCAATGAACGCCAGAAGACGGGATCATGGAACAAAATATTGGAATAGTTCTTGAAGCCGACGAATTGGTAATCGCCAAGCCCCGTCCAATTGGTCGTACCGTAATAAKCGCTCATGGCGATCGGAAAACAAACCATGAACAGAAACAACAATAATCCAGGCGCTACAAGCCATAATATCGTCAATCGATTGCTCAGCAGCTTATGCATGGCCTCTCCTACTCCCTTACCTTGCTTAATGAGAAAATGTAGTGAAGACAAGGAGCAGCCGAACTTGATTTCGCCTGCTCCTTATCCGGCTTGCTATTTCAATACGGCTACTGCCGCGTCCATCTGATCAAGGAACTGCTCTGGCGTTATTTGCTTGCCGAACAGCTGCTGGTGCRCCTCAATCACCTTCGTCTTGAACTCCTCCGTTCCTTTATCGAGCACTGGGGTGCCGCTGGAGGAAGAGATCGAGCTGAATATCGAGACCAGCTCCTTCTGAAGCGACGTCTCCGTGCCGGTGAGGAACGCTTCGAATTGCTGCGCCGGCGTGCCTGCGCCTGTCTGCCATACTTGCTTCGCCCAGTTCTCGGGCTTGAAGAAATATTTCAGGAAGGCGACTGCCGCTTCCGGATGCTTGGATGCGCTCGACACGGAGTAACCGCCGCCGAACCACGCCGCTACATCGGATGCTTTGCCTTTGTCGGATGCTGGGTAAGGAATAGCGCCTACGTTATTGCGGAAGTCTTCCGGGAAGTTCTCGTCAAGCGCGAGGCCCGCTTCCCAGTTGCCCATGATGTACATCGCGGCTTGGCCTTGGCCGAACAGGTTGCGGGACGTGCCGTAGTCTGCCGTCAGGAAGCCGTCGGCAAGCGCCTTATTCTCCGCAAGCGCAAGCAAATCTTGTGCTGCTGTCAGGAAGTCTGCATCGCCTGCGAACTTGCCAGTACCTTCAAGAACTTGGTCGATCTTGTTGAAATCGCCTGTTGCGCGCTGAGCCGCATATTCGAACCAGATCGGCAGCGACCAGCCTTCCATCGCGTTCGTCGTGATCGGATTGATGCCTTTCGCCTTGAATTGCTTCGATACTTCGATTAGCTCTTCTTTCGTTGTCGGCGGATTAAGTCCATTATCCGCGAACAGCTTCTTATTGTAGTAGATGACCAGGAAGTCCGTGCTTCTTGGCAATCCGTACAGCTTGCCGCCTTGCGAGAAGCCGTCGGTCGCACCCGCAACAAAGTTGTTTTCCGTGAAATCGCCAGGGTTCAACTCGAGCAGCATGTTGCTGTCGATGAGCGGCTTGATGAAGGAGGACTGACCCCAAGATTGAATAATATCTGGCAACGCATCCGTCGAAGCGTACACTTTCACCTTCGCTTTGTAGGGCTCATCCTGCAGCGCCTCTACTTCGATCTTCACGTTCGGATTTTCTTTCATATAGGCATCGATAATGTCCTGTTCGATCTTGCCTGAACCGCTTGCGCGATCGGCAAGCGCCGTGAAAAACTTCAGCGTAATTTGCTCAGGTTCCGGATCTTTGGCCTCTTCGGTAGCCGCCGGCTTGTCGGTCGCTTTCGGAGCGTTCGTGCTCTTGTCATTGCCTTCGTTGTTTTCTTTGCCTGAGCTGCAGGCCGCCATCGTGAACACGAGAATAACGGCTGCGAATACGAGCAGTAATCTTTTCATCCAAACCCCACCTTCATTTGTTTGACCAGGCATGCCCTGTTCTGCACCCATTATATCGTRTTAAGTTTCGGCAAAATATGCTTCAAAATTTAGAATAGGTGCTTCATTTTTTGGATGATTGGGAAAAACCGCCGCATGAAGGAAAATTGTTGCTATACTGATTTTACTCTTACATTTCTATTAAAAAAGGTGAAGCGTATGAAGCTACTGTCCCCCTCCCTGCGAAATATGCCGCTGCAGCGCAAGCTGCTGGCGCTCGTCATCCCGCTGCTGATCGTCACCGTCGGCATTACAGGCTTTTACTCGTATACGATCGCCTCCGGCGAGGTTGTCGATAAGATTCGACAAGCCCAGATGAGCATGGCCCTCAAGACGAAGGATCAGCTCGACTTCGTAGCGAACAATACGCTTAGCTTCGCGAACTACCTGTTCCTCAATCCGACCGTGCAGGGCATGGTCATGAACGGCGACACGCCGCAGCGCCGCGATCTGGTCTACAAGAGCCTGCTGCCGCTGATGGTTACGGGCGAGACGATCCAATCGCTCATCTTGTACCCCGTACCAGGCGACGATTCCAATGGACAGCCGTTCACCATTACGCAGACCGGCATTGCAAGCGCCATTAGCTTGCCATCCTTCCAGCTGACCTCCTACTACGAACGACTGAACGCATCGAAGAGCAAAGTGATATGGGATATGTTGATCCCCTCCGACAATATATTGACCGGAGACAACCATTACAAGCTTGTCCTCATAAAGAACTTCAAGAGCTTCTACGACTATAAGCAAAACGGCGTGCTCATCCTCGGCCTCGACGCCGATAAGCTCAGCCGAAGTCTGTTCCACGACAAAGGCTACGGCCAAAACGATGGCGATGGCGCGCAGTTCATCGTGAACGAGCGGGGCATCGTGCTTGCCGCCACCGATATATCGTGGATCGGCAAGCCGATTACGAGCCTGCCTCTCGTCAAGCAAGAGCTTAGCGTTGATATCGAGGCGGGCTTGGCACTGGACGCGCTGAAGCGGAATGACAGCTTCATCGTATCGGACTCGTATTCCGAGGTGACCGGCTGGCATACGGTCGTCATACAGGACCGCAGCACGCTCGTCGCAGAGCTGAACCATATCGGATCGGCCACGGTAACGATCATGGCGATCGTGAGCATCATCGCGATTTTGCTTTCTTGGGTGATCGCCCGCGTTGTAACGAATCCGATGAAGAAGCTGATGCATTCGATGAAAGCATTGCAGATCGGCGACTTCTCGCAGCGCGTCAGCTTCACCGGCAATGATGAGATCGGCCGGCTCGGCTACTTGTATAATTCAATGGTCAGCCAGATCAAGATGCTTATCGACGATGTATACGCATCAAGCCTTAAGCAGCGGGAAGCGGAGCTAAAGGCGCTGCAATCGCAGATCAACCCGCACTTTCTATACAACACTTTGAATCTGATTAACTGGAGCGCCGTTCAGAAGGGTGATAACGAAATATCGGAGATGGTCGTATCGCTGTCGCAGGTGTTCCGGCTAAGCCTTAACAGCGGCAACGAATACGCCCTGCTGGAGCAGGAGATGGAGCTTGTCCGCCATTATTTGTTCCTGCAGAAAAAAAGGTATACGAGCCGGTTCAGCTTCGAGATCGAGATGGATCCTATTGTCTCCAAACTGCAGATGCCCAAGCTGCTGCTGCAGCCGCTCGTCGAGAATGCCATTATTCATGGCATTGAGCCTTCGGAAGGCAACGGCATCATCTATGTTCGGGCGTATGCCGAGCAGGAATGGGCTGTTCTCGAGGTGACGGACAACGGGCCGGGCATGCCGGAGGAGCAGGTGAAGAGGCTGCTTGGCAAGGGGGGCATACCGCTCCGCAACAGCAACACGGTCGTCTCGCATTCGGGGATGGCGTTGTCCAATATTAAGGAGCGGCTTGCATTGTTCTATGAGCAGTCGGTATTCGATATCGAGAGCAGAGAAGGCATCGGTACGAGAGTACAAGTTCGAATTAAACAGGGGGTCGACGGACATGTCGCTTAAAATGATCGTGGCGGAGGATGAACAGTCGTTCCGCGAAGGAATCGTAGGTTTAATCGATTGGCAGCTCTACGGTATTGAGATTTCGGGTGAAGCGGCGAATGGCCGCGAAGCGCTCGATATGATTATTGCCGATCCGCCCGACCTCCTGCTGACGGATATTCGGATGCCATACTTGAATGGTCTTGATCTTATTCGCGAGGCGCGGGCGACCGGCGCCCAGTTCCATACGGTGCTGCTTACCGGCTACAACGAATTCGAATACGCGAAGGAAGCGATCAAGCTTGGCGTTTCCGACTACTTGCTCAAGCCATGTATGCCGGCAGATATTATACGCGTAATTCTTGAAGTGAAGGGCAAGATCGAGGCGATGGAATCGAGCGGCAACGAGGTGAAGGCGCTCAACCGGACGTGGAAGCGAAATGTTCATCTGCTCAAAAATCAAATTCTGTCCCAATGGGTTCAACAGCCGCTAATGCCGCTTGAGAACCGCTCCATCGCTATGCAAGAGGTTTCCCTCTCCCTCGACAATGGACCGATCCAGATCGGCATGCTCCAGATCGATTCGGGCGGCAGCACGCGAGCATTCGAGACGATGCAGGATCTAGAGCTCATTCGATATGCCATGCTGAATATTACCGGCGAATCGTTAGCTCCTTTATACGGCGGCAAGATTGAAGTATTCCGCCATGACGATGAGATGTTATGGATCGGCAGCTGCGGGCCTGACACGCCTGCTTGGCAGGTTGAGCAGTCGTTGCGCACGCTGCAAGCGAATCTGGAAGCTTTCTTGAAGCTGTCCATCTCTTTGTCGCTTAGCTCTATCCAAGCTTCCGTCGACTATGCGCACACCGGCTATCAACAAGCGTTGTCTGCAATGGAGGGACGATTCTACCAAGGCAAAGGCGGCATCTATGTGTATAGCGAATCGCCGGGACAATCGGCCTCGCGGACGTCCATTCTCGACGACGCTTACTTGCACCGTATGGAGAAGGAGCTGCTCACCTTCCTGCAGAACGAGCAATATGCGGCGGCCGTTGACGTCATAGAAGCTGGCTTCAGCTATATTAGGGACAATACCCGCTACACGAAGGCAGATGTTGTGTTGCGGGTGACAGGCCTCATACTGGAGCTGCAGAAGTTCGCCCAAGAGCGGAGCGCCCCGTCGATCGAATGGCAAGATAATGTGGTAAATGGCGTAGACAGCATTCCGAGGATGGAGACTTTGGAGGAGTGCGCGGCGATTCTGCAGAAGATCGTCCAAAGCATCGTCGAAGCCGTCTCCAAGCAGAAGACGGTTCACCGCACCGTGCAAGCGACGATCGAGCTTATTAAAGCGAGGTACAATACGAACCTGACGCTGGAGCTGGCCGCGAAGGAGACGTTCGTCAGCAACAGCTACTTAAGCTCGCTGTTCAAGCAAGAGCTCGGGGTCGGCTTCCTCGATTACTTGCATCAGTTCCGCGTCGAGAAATCGAAGGAGCTGCTCCGCGAGAGCTACAAAATATACGCCGTCGCCAAGCTCGTCGGCTATCAGGAGGAGCGCCACTTCAGCTCCACCTTCAAGAAGTGGACCGGGCTGACGCCACGGCAGTATCAGAAAAACTACGCCTCGAAGCAGGCGTAGAATCGGTCCGCCCGTACGCCTGCCGTTAGGAATTCCAGCATCGCTATTTTGCCGAATCCCCTCAATCTGGATCAGTTGCGAATCTAGGACACCTTATTTCCATCAATTCAACGAAAAAAGCGCTATTTTGCACAAATAGCGCTCCTACGATTCCCAACTAATTTAACTTTTTAATAACAATAGAGGCATTTACGTTTATTTGCGTACCTCCGGCTAGAGGCTGAAGAGTAACTCCGGCAGTTGAAGTGTGATTTCGCAGCGTAATAAAATCACCGGCCGACATAGCGACTATCACCTGACCGCTGCTTAGCTGAGTGCCGGCACCCGAACCATATACGGTTCCAGCAACGGGCGCGTTATTTAAAAATATCGTAAATTGGTTTGGTTGTTGACCCGACGCGGAAAAAGTAACCTCATAGTGGCCCGTCTCACTAACCGAAATCTGAGTCGTTCCTGGGGTATGCGTGATGCCTGGCGTAAGAATACCATTAGTATCAAAAATAATATCCTCTTCTAACGCAACGACTCGAGAAGTTAGGTTATAAATATACCCGTACTGTGAAACTCCACCTGCCGCACCGGTGGCACCAGTCGCACCGGTAGCACCGGCAGCTCCAGTAGCTCCAGTGCCGCCTACAGCACCTGCAGCGCCTACCGCGCCTGCTGAACCTACTGCGCCCGCAGTCCCTACACTGCCCGCCGATCCTACTTCTCCAGCTGGGCCGACCGACCCTGCAGAACCTACACTGCCTGCCGATCCTACCGAGCCTGCTGAGCCTACACTACCAGCACTATTAATATTCCGTATTACACGAACAATTCTCTTTCTGATGATGATTTTTTTGCAGCAATCTTTTCTTTTCCGCTTGCACTTTTTCTTTGTCCCTTTAGGTTCCATAGATGGCCAGACAAGCGTATCCACTTTTATACAACTACTTTTTCTCTTAGGCTTATTACACCCCAATGCACACACCTCCACTTTGATTTATTGTATAGTACTCTAGTGGTGTGCTGGAGGTATGGACATTTATCTCAAATCGGATAGACGGCTATCTATTTATTCGAAAAATAGGTATATACTAGCATCAGAAAGGTATATATATCGTTCTTGAATTATGGTCAGATATAGATTAATAGAATTTACCTACTAACTATTAGACCTTGGAGCAGAAACCGCCACTATAATTAATACTGTCTGTTCCTCAGATCTTTGTCGTCGAACCAAATTTGGATGAGCTCTACTTTATCAGCGCCGCTCAGTGAAATGACGTATTCGCCATTGTGATATAATCCCTCCGTCAAATGCTTATAGCCTTKCGACAACAGCATCTCGATCGCAGCCTTCCTATCATCTCCAATGTTGATGCCGTACACGGCATAGGCTGGTTCCCAAAAGGCAATGGAGCTCACTTGGCCATAAAGATCATTGTCCTTGTCTCCGGAAAAACCGATGCGAATGCCTTTGTCCTCATAGGTCCGAAGATATCCGCCGAAGCCTTCCACATAATCGCCTTCACCGAACAAAGCGATTATTTTCTCCTCGGTTTGAGCTAATTGCACACTCGCAGCGGATAGGTTCTCATTTAGATGAGTGAGAGTTTCAACCTGCCTCCCCTTTTGCAGCAACAGCCACGTGAGAAGAGCTGCGCATAGTACCGCCGCAATGATGCCAATCCATACGAATTTCCGAGTTCGGGATACCACGATTTCATCACCTCATCTAATCATTTTCGAGAACCGCTGCGGTTCACTTCACATTCCATTCATGTCCCTATTCTAAGTATCCTATAACATCAAGGCCCTGTGCCTGCGCTAGCTACGTACCAGAAAATGCCCGTTTTTTTCAAATAAACCGCTCCAAGCTCGTCGCCTGTTGCCCTGTTCATGTAGCCGTCCACACTATATAAATACCCATACTGCGGATCCACCCTGCTCGTCGTCGAAATATCCGCCTTCAAGCTATTAATCGGCTGCAAACTCTCCAAAATATGTCTTCTAATCGTCCATTCCGGCGACAGGAAGCTTGCCGCCCATAATAGTACGATAACCGCAGCAATCGAGATCCCAATCGTTCTTTTTCTCATTGACATGAAGCACTACTCCCCTTTCATGGCGCGGATAGATTGAATATCTGAATAAAATATAGTAAAYTACAAGTAATAAGTGAAGTAAGAGGTGCGTAAACATGGCTATCCAAGAGCTCGAAGAAGCAACTTTATTAGATCGAATCCAACAAAACGGCGGCCAGACTGGCGTCTTTTTATTCACGCCGTTATGCGGCACCTGTATGGTCGGAGAGCGAATGCTCGAAATTGCCGAAGCGACAGGCGTCAAGACCCCGCTCTACAAAATAAACATTAACTATGCGCCTAAGCTGCGCGACCAATGGCAAATCGCAAGCGTCCCTTGCCTCGTCGTGCTAGAGGGCGGCTCCCCTGTACGCAAGGAATATGCGATGCAATCCGCTCAGCATCTGTATTCGATTCTTCGCTAACATGCCTTAATCATAACCCCCTTTAACCTCCGGCAGCGCCTTGTACTCATCCTTCCCTTCTACGATCGCGATAACCTTCTGCACCATCTTCGTCATCGCCTCGTTATCTTCGCCGCTGTTGCATTCCGACCATTCATAATGCCTCTCGCCGCCATTAATACGAACGGTTAAGTTGTAGCTGGCATGAGGCTTCACGTCGCATGCGGCCGACAGCTTCTTCTCTTCCAAATAATTAGCAAGAACCATTTCCTTGTAGATGAGACCGCGTTCTTCACTCGTAAGCGTGAAGTCGGATAGCTCCGCTACCTCTCCATTCTGAAGATCCTTGACGAGCTTATGCTCTGCCGTATGGATCTCGTTCTTCTCCGTTATGCCGTGCAGTAACGTGAATTCGAACAAATCCTGCTCCGAGACGTTATAGTCTAGCGTCAGCACGTCAATTTCGTCGCTTTCACCCTTGCAGCCGGTTAATGTATATCGAAGATCGACTTCCGACTCGCGCTTCTCGAAGCCTTTGCAATCGTATACCTTCACGAGCGGAGAGCCGAACTTGTCTTCGCTCGTATCGTAACGAAGCTGGAAGCCGCTTTTGCTATATTTCAAATCATAAAAGATAGGGTCTCCTTCGATCGTGTAATGCACGATCCGCTGCATGCCCTCATTCCCATCCGTGAACGAATCAAGCTTCTCCCAATTGCTGACTCTGTTATGCATCGCAATAACATCATTCGATTCATTGATATCGTAATCTTCTCTCCACTCTGAGCTAGTATTCGTACCGGGGACCTGCTTCTGATCGTTACTGCCGCATGCTGCAAGCAGCATACACATCATAAGCGCTACAATCACCGTTTTCCATTTCCCCATATCTGGTTCTCCCCCATCTTTCATTATTAGGCTAGACGAGGCTAGGCGGATAATTGTTACATAAAGTTACGTGCGACAGAAGTGACTATTTGCAAAAAGAAAAGAGACAACCTGTATTTTCACTTTATTTGGCAGGTTGCCTCTAATGCGTATTTTGGATTTAAGGTTTCTTCGTTGCGGTTGGTTTTCTCGTTGTACCTTGATTGGCGTCCGGAATAAGCTTCTTTGTTGACTTCGAATCCGGTTTATTGGTAACCGAGGGCTTCACGGCAGGTTTTTTGGTAGCGCTAGGCTTGGCAGTTGGTTTAATCTTCTTCTTTGGATCATCATTATCATCATCATCATTATTATTATCGTCATTAGTGCCGTTATCATTCTCATTGCTAGTTACTTGGGTTGGCGCTTCAGTAGACATAGGATTATTCGTTGAATCCGTTCCCGCCAAACCGTTTTTTGTATTTAGCAATGGTACGGCAGTCGTGGCAGCAGGGCTAGCGTTCGGCGCATTCTCGCTTAATTGGCTTCTAATCTTTTGCTCTACTTCATCGGGCATATTTCCCGTACAGCCGATCAATGAAATAAGAAAAATGAACATACTAATTAAAAAATACTTTTTGTATCGCCTATCCTTACTGCGCTCGAAATTATTAAACGAGACACTTAAACCAAGCACCAAAAAGATAATAAATGAAATCGTTGTAACCGCTAAGAATACAATAAAGCCAACCAAACTAGATCCCCCTCTTGAATAATGAATTGCTGCAGCTCTCATTTAAACGTCACCGATTCGGTTGTGTTTCATATTTTTGGAATTTTTTTGCGAATGAGCCAATACTCGTTCTTGGCATACTGCTTAGCTTACTGTTACTCTTAACAAGTATTCGCAACTATTTTCACGATTTCTGAATATTGGTCATATAAAATTAACTCCAAATAACAAACAAAAGGGGAGCCCCGACTATGTCTGAAACATACGCAACACAGCTTGACCGCTCCTATATCGTTAACCAGCTGGAGGCGCTGCTGCGCATTCCGAGTCCGAGCGGCTTCTGCATGGACATTATAAAATACGTACAAGAAGAGATCGGAAGGCTCGGTTATGCGCTCGAAATGACGCCAAAAGGCAATGCAATCATTACACTGCCTGGACCGGGCAACGAACGAGTCATCGGCTTATCCGCCCATGTCGATACGCTTGGGGCTATGGTTCGCTCCATCAAGCCGAACGGCATGATCCGCTTCACGCCTGTTGGAGGATACAACATGCATACCGTTGAGGGCGAGTACTGTCTGGTTCACACCCGTGACGGCCGTACATACGAAGGAACGGTATTGTCTTCCAAAACTTCCGTTCATGTGTACACCGATGCGCGCGATTGGAAACGCGAGGAAGCGAATATGGAGATTCGGATCGACGAAGCCGTGAAATCCAAGGAAGATACCGATAAGCTGGGCATCGCCGCCGGCGATTTCATTTCGTGGGATCCTCGAACGCGCGTATTGCCTAACGGCTGGATTAAGTCGCGCCATCTCGATGATAAAGCTAGCGTAGCTGCGTTATTCGGCTTGCTGGAATGGCTGAAACGGACCGGCCAGACTCCGGCTCATACGCTCAAGCTCATCCTGTCCACCTATGAGGAGGTTGGGCACGGCAGCTCCCACATTCCGAGCGACATTACGGAAATGATCGCCGTCGATATGGGGGCGATCGGCGACGATCTAACCACGACGGAGCTGGATGTATCAATCTGCGCCAAAGACTCCTCCGGCCCATACGATTATAATATGACGAGCCGTCTGATTGAGCTGGCGAAGCGCGAGCAGATTCCGTACGCCGTCGACATCTATCCGCACTACGGCTCGGACGCTTCCGCTGCGCTGCGCGGAGGAAGCAATATCCGTGCCGCTCTCATCGGTCCAGGCGTTCATGCCTCGCACGGCATGGAACGGACACATGCCGAAGCGGTCGTTAATACGGCAGCGCTGCTGCTTGCTTATGTGATGGAATCGGAATAGAAGATATAACACCGCTGACAGCAACATACGCTCTGCATCATTCGTCTATAAATGGAATAAATTATGCGATCGAATGAGGGAGTGGCTATCATGGAGCTGCGCAGGCGGCGAATCATTTGGACCGTATGTATCGGTATTCCGGTGCTTACGGTCATCCTTTATCTTTATATGGCAGCCGATGCTAAGCCCGAGCGCGAGGCGGTCATACCTGCAGTAACACCTCTTGTCTCGGCACAACCAATTGCTGACGCAGCACCGGACTGGTCTCCTCCCTCAGAACCGTTTGATCCCGATACGGCAGAGCCGCTTGTGCTCTGGAAGAAGGATCATAGCAGCATTTACGTACAGAACTCGCACCTCAATTACTCATCGGACGGAGTAGACGAGCGAGTCCTCTATACATGGGAACATTCTCTCCCCACACAAGCATGGGTTAGCGGTAATGCCCTGCTAATTGGCACTCAGCTTATCGACAGCAGTTCCGAGCAAGAAGGACATCGCGGTGCATGGATCTCGGTGCAAACGCAGCCTACGCCCGCTGTTACCGAGCTGGACAACATTTATTTTGGACCGCAACAGGTGCTAGCCATCACAGCCGCCAATGAACCCAGCCTATTTCTCGTCATGGCGCGCAATGGCATATCCAACTTTTCCGAGTACATCGTCGCCCCCTCACATAAAGAATGGATCCCCAACAACAGCCCGAGAACGTTCACTCCGGATCCGAAAGAGCCCGGATCTGATAATCAACTGCGCTATTTCAAAAACGAGCATACCTTTCATTTACCTGGAGGTCCTGACGTTTACACCTTTTCCGACGAGTACAGCAGCCTGCTTTATATCCAACCTTATCTCTTTGTGTGGCGCTTTACGGACTATAGCTTAATCGACGTAAAGCAAATGTTGTCTTCAGAAGGACAAACAAGTCGGTTAGTCGGCCGGTTCAACAATGAGGCTGGCGATGAGGCCATATCCATTCTCAACGAATCATTCGCCTATATGCCTTATGAACCGAGGCTATGGGAAGGAGAGTGGCAGGATCTGAACAGCTACGCGTTCACCCGAATTACTCCCGAGCAGATTGAAGTGATTGCTTACAAAGAAGATGCGCCTTTCGACACTAACATACCGACGTATAGTCATTTTCCAACGACAGAAGGACGATTGACAGCTGTGAAAGGAACGCTTGCGGAGTACGACGTGCAAGGAGTAACCAAATATATTTCCTTATATGATCTCGTTAATACGAAGGATACGTCTGCCAGTCATCTATGGTCTTCTCCCTTGAAAGATTTCGTCGTCAAGAAGGAAGAGCGTCCCGCTTATATTCCCCCATACTTCAGCTACGAGATTCCCGAATGGAGCTATCAGGATTACAATACGAATGATTCAATTCCTCAAGAGCTGCTTAACGAAATTGGCGAAGTAAGAATAGAAGGAGATTATGGTTATGCGAAAGTATTCCGCAAGTATGGATCCCAGTGGTTTGCGTTATACGATCGTTATTTCTATGAATATACGGACGGGCAGCTGCACGAGCTTGGAGAGCTTCCAATCACGGTTAAAGTTATGATCGGGGAGGCGGCAGGCGGGCTAGGAGCGATGGACTTCGTTCGTTGGAGGGACGCTTGGTTTATCGCGGATACGGAAGGCTCACGCGTCATCAAGCTGAATGACAAGCTGGAGGTAGAAGCCGAGTTCGCCGTTCATAACCCTTACCAGCTAACCGCTGACGGCGATCAATTGCATATTGCATCGGTCGCGGGTCAATTAACGGTTGACTCGCAGTTTAAGCTTCTGAATACGAAACAGCTGCCATTCGAATCCACGGCAAACAAGAAAAAAGCGATGTTCGAAGGGTTCATGCCGCAACAATTGTACGTGGATACGACATCTGGACTTACTTGGTATTACTTGGGAGGTTTCCTCTATCAATACGATGCCAAGAAACAGAGGTCACGTTCCCTTTATACAGGCTACACGGTCAACATGCGAGCACATGTTAAGATCATCCCTTACAAGGACGAGATGGTTGTTCTGCTTGACCATCGGCTGGAGCGGTTCGATCGACAGGGCAATTGGCTAAGCACGCTGGCCTATCCTCGTTCCACTCCCGACGGCATTTATGATACGACGACACAGGGGGAAAGCACCTTGATCGTCGATGAATCGTCGGAACTGTATTATCTCGTTCAAGGCTATCGGATATTGGCGATCGATTTGGCTCGTAATGAGGTGAATACGGTGTTCCGCCAAAACTATGCGGATATAGGGTCGCTCATCAGGCACGGAAACAGTATCTACTTCCTCCTATACGGCGACTTGCTTGATATTTATAACCAACGCACGCAACAGTTTCCGAATGAGATGCCTTACACCGAAATCGTAAAGATTGATATGCCAACCCAGACAATCAGCCGTTCGGTCGTTGATGGCTACTATAGCACCTTCGATATGGAGGGCAACGCCGGCGACGAGCCTTCTTTCGTTTTAACAAGCTATAATTAATCAAACGGAGCCCTAAAAACAAAGAAACCCAACGCTCGAAAGAACGTTGGGTTTCTTGACAATCTGATAAGAACTGACGCAGGTCTTATTATTGTTCCGATTGTTTCACAACCGCTCTAATTCGAAGCAGCGCGACCAAGATGATGATGAACGCTGTTAGCGCAAGCATCGGTATCGTAATAAAGCCGAACCAGTTGAGATAGTCGCCCTTGCACGAAACCGGACCGCATGCACTAAGCGCCGAATCATGCGGCAGTTTCTGCAAAATCATGTGGTACAATGAGAAACCTCCGCCGATCGCGACGAGAGGCAGTGCATACGACACGATGCCTTTATCCCCCTTGGCATACGCCACTATGAACAGCAGCGTCAGCGGATACATGAATATGCGTTGGAACCAGCATAAGCTGCAAGGTACAAAATGTTGAACCTCGCTGAAATACAAGCTTCCCGACGTAGCTAATACGGCAACTGCCCAAGCGGTAAACAGCCAAAACGATACCTTCTTCTCCTGCTCTTCCGTCAAGCCAAGCCCTCCTTGCTCTTTAAACGAACTCTCTCTTATTTTCGCTTAAAAAGCCGCTTCCGCACATGACTCGATCGAGCTATCCGCAGCAGTAGAAGACATCGTTCCGCCTCATCTTGGCTTCTCTTTTATTTTGAGATGACGGGGAGCGTAAATTCCAGATCCTTCAAGTATTGCTTCTCCCTTGTGTTCTCCTGCTTGTAAGGCTTTACGATAAGCGTCTTCGGCAATTCCTTGAACGGCTCGAACATTAGAACGTTCAGATACGTGTTCTCGGCTGCCCCAGGGGTAGAAGTTCCGCCTAGCAGTGTTGCGACCTCTCCTCTTTCATTCACGATGTCGTAGTTCATGTAATCGCCGATCGGCTCCATCTCTTGGCCTGCCTTGAAGTGCAGCAAAACCTCAAGCTGCATCGTGGCTTCCGTCATTTCCAGCTTACTTATGCTCATATCATAATCGCCTTGCGTCTTCGCTTCCTCAGAGGCAAGCACGATATATTGATTCGTCGTCCTCTCAACAGGGAAGGTCAGCTTGAATTCTTGATTAATCGTCGCATCCTGAATCTTAACCTCGAATTCGAAACGCTCTGGCAAATCGAATGCCGATGACCCGGTTGCTCCTACGTCCGGCTGTATCGTTAGAATGGAGGAATGATGATACGCAATATCAGAGGCCAGGTGACGCGAGACGGCCAGTTTTACACCATTCGCGCGAACCTCGATGACATCGCTTGGCGTTTCGTCTTTTTTCAAAGCAGCAATATACACATCCCTCGATTTGTCCACCCACTTCTTAAGCGGCGGGTTCTTGCCGTCACTCGTCTCTCTCGTCAGCACCATCGAAATTCGAGTACCGTCGTACATCATATCCGATATCGTGAACGTCACACCCTCATGGGTTACGCTCGTATTCACATTCTGAATCATCCCTTGCTCGGCCACCGTCTTCAGCCCGGCATCGCCTGCCTGACCGAACAATCCGCCGATAAGCGGCAGCTGGTTAAGCGCGCTCGCCATCATCGGCGACACGAATCCTGAACCTATGAGGCAAATAATAACCGCCGCCGCGGCTGCAATAGCAATACTTCCTCTGCCTATGCGGCTTCTCTTTTGAACCGGGGCTGTCTCCCGCTGCAGCATTTTGTCCAATATGGCCGCTTCCGCTTGGTCACTATTAGCGCGGAGATAAGCCGGTTTTGCCTGACGAATACGACTCTCCAAATTCATCGCTATCACCTCTTCTTAATCGATTCTCTAATTGTTTCCGTCCTCTTGCCAGCCGCGTCTTCGCCGCTCCCTCACCGATTGCAAGAGCATAGGCAATTTCTTTGACAGACATCTCCTCAAAATAATACAAAATAATCGGTATCCGGAATTTGTCTGCCAAGCCCATAATGCCTGCGTACACTTCCTTATCTCTGCTGCGCTGCATGTACACGTCCTCCGTGCTGGCGATACTTATCTCCGGAACATGCTCAGCCAGCTTCTCCCGCTTCTGATTCCGGATCGTGTTCAGACATTGATTAATGACGATTCGAACGAGCCATGGGTACGGCCGATCCATATCCTTCAATTGCCGTACTTTGAGATAAGCATTTACGAATGCCTCCTGCACGACATCCTCCGCTCTGCTCCGATCCCGCACATACGTATAGGCTACATAGCAGAGCCGATCGTAATATTGCTCCATCCATTCCTTTAATTGCTTATCAATCTCCAACTGTCTCTCACCCTCTTCCCTACTACAATGACACATGAGAACGGAAATGGTTTCATCAAAAAAATTAGGGTAACGCACCAGTACCATAAAAAGTTGGAACTATCCGTTACTAGCCCCTTAAGCGATTATGGGATATATACCATATCCTTCAGGAGGTGTACAGGATGAATCACGTCTATGTAACGAGCATGGGAAAATTTCTGCCGGGAGAGCCTATCGGCAATGAAGAGATGGAAGACTATCTTGGCCGAATTAACGGCAAGAGCTCCAAGTCCAAACGCCGCATCCTCGAGCAAAATAAAATACGCTACCGTCACTATGCGATCGACAAGCAGCAACGGAGCTTATACAGCAACGCCGAGATGGCGGCTTTAGCGATTCAAGATGCGCTCGCGCGCAATTCTAACGCGCTGGATGAAGGGATCGATTTCCTCGCCGTCGGCACAACGCAATGCGATTTGCTCGTTCCAGGCTTCGCAAGTATGGTTCATGCCGAGACCGGCTTGCCCGTCATGGAAATCGCGACGCATCACGGCGTCTGCGCCAGCGGTATGCAGGCGATGAAAAACGCCTATCTGCAAGTGCTGTCAGGCGAGAGCCGCATTGCCATATCATGCGCAAGCGAATTTCCGAGCCGCGTCTTCAAGCATACACGGTTCGAGGCGCAGCAAGCGTATGGCGATAGCGCCGTACCGTTCGATACCGACTTCCTGCGCTTCATGCTGTCGGACGGCGCGGGAGCAGCCGTCTTACAGAACGCGCCGGCGGTAAGCGGTCTGTCGCTTCGCATTGAGTGGATCGACAACAAGTCGTATGCGAACAGCTATGACGTATGCATGTACGCAGGGTTTAATAAAGATAACAACGAGAATGCCTGCTGGCATGATTATCAGTCCATACATGACGCAGCCGACGACGGGGCGATGAATCTGAAGCAAGACATTCGGCTTGTGAATGAAATGCCGAAAGTTGGTGTCGATCGTTTCTTCGAGCTTGTGGAGGAGGGCGCCGTCGATCCTTCCGCGATTGATTGGATGGTATGCCACTATTCCTCGCACTTCTTCCGCGACGAAATATTCCGGCTGCTGAAGCTGGGCGGCTTAACGATTCCCGAGGAGAAATGGTTCACGAATCTATATACGAGGGGCAATACGGGAGCGGCATCGATCTACATTATGCTGGAGGAGCTGCTTGGCAGCGGCAAGCTGTCACCAGGCGAAAGGGTGCTGTGCATGGTGCCGGAGAGCGGCCGATTCCAAACATCGTATATGCTGATGACGGTTGTCGGTTCGAAGGACTCGGCAAGTAAAGCTCCGTTCGAGGAGCGCGTGCCCGAAGCCCCGCAGCTTGCGTATGACGCGTCCAATGATGTGCAGGCGCAGCTCGTTCGCCAGCTTGTACGCGTATGGATCGATTTCGAGCAGAAGCTGGCCCGCGTACCCGTTATCCGCAAGCTGTATGAGGGCAAGTTCACGATGAACGACTACAAAGCATTAATGGAAAATATTCGACAGCAGGTCATCGACGGCTCGCAATGGATCGCGCGGGCAGCCTCCTACATCCCGATCGAGCATATCGATCTTCGCTCGACGTTCATTGCCCATGCGCGCGACGAGCACCGCGATTTTCAAATACTGGAGCGCAATTATGTAGCTGTGGGTGGAGACTTGGAGGCTATTCAAACAGGGGAGAAAAATATCGGCAGCGAGGCATTGTCGGCCTACCTGTTCCAGCGTGCGAGCCGCGACAATCCGGTCGATCTTATCGGCGCGATGTGGATTATCGAGGGACTCGGCTGCCGGATGGCCCGTTATTGGGGTGAAATGATTCGCGACCAGCTTGGGCTAGACGACGAGCAGGTGTCTTTCTTGCTGTATCATAGCGATTCCGACGAGCTGCACTTTGAGCGCCTGGAGACGGTCGTGCATCATCCGCTGCTCACGGCGGATATTGCGGCGCGCATCGTGAAGACGGCAAAGACGACGGCACGGTTATATTTGCTGCAGTTAGAGGAGCTGAATAACGTATGAGCGAGGCTGACTATTTCCGTAATATGAAGCATGACCGGAATGATCCGAATCCTTTTCTCGCGATCTATCTCGATCAGAGCATTCCGTTCAATGAAGAGGCGAAGGCCGCCTATTTGAAGGACTGCTCCAGCAGGTCGCGGCAGTTTCTGCTTCCGCTGCTTCGCCCGCTTGCCCGTTTATTAATCATTTTGCTGCAAATCTACAAAATCATCGTACCGAAGGCGCTCACGTCTTCCCGTTTGCTGCACCGGGTGCTGCATTGGGGCATGAAAACATTCGTCAGCCCGAGCGCCAACTATATGATCCTTCGCCACTTCTACCTCGGATCGGAAGTACTGCAGTTTATTCGCGACAACGTGCCGGGCGTGAACATCACAATGAATCCGCTCAAGCCAACGAATTTGGAGCCGGTGAAGGATGATCTGTTCCTCATCCATGACCTCAACTTATATAACTTCGTCATCAATTTGAACAAGGAATTGCGTGACAACAAGCTAGAAGTGACGAAGCAGGATCGGCTTAACTTCGCGGCCATTACGTCAAGCCCGCTGCCTATCGAGCCGATGCCGAGGCGGTGGACGAACTTCATGGATTTGACGACGGCGATTGAGTGCTTCACACCCGTGTATCAGCTATTCCTGACCGACAACGACTTCTGGCGGGCTACGAATTCATTGCAATTGGATGAAACGATCGGCATTCTCGCTTCGAAAATTATCGGCAGCAACGATCGGCTTGCGCTCATTAATAACAAGCATCCGATGGTGCCGCTGACGACGCTAAGAGCCGGTTTCCGGCTCGTCCTGCATGGCCTCGCGACGGAGCAGCTGCACGCGCTGCTTGTCGAGCTGAAGCATAAACAGGAGCAAGAGCCGGGGCTTCCAGCTTAACGCGGGGCGCGATTATTCCAAATCAGGCGGGAAGCGGCGTTTCGTCGCTTGCTCGAAGCTGTAGGCGAGCCGAATTAAGGTCGGCTCGCTAGATGCCGTTCCAGCGAAGGCAATGCCGAACGGTCCTCTCGTCGAGAAGTCGTTCGGATGGCGATAGCCTTTCTCGGACCAGCCTGCAGGAACGGTTATGAGCGGATAACCTGCTATAGCAGCAGGATCTTGCTCGTCATGCATCGCCGGCAGCAGCAGCGCATCCAGCTGATGCTCATTCAGCGCATAATCGATCCCTTGCCCGCGAGCCCTCTCTTTCGTGAGGGCTGCTCTTGCCAAATAAGCAGGGTCATCCGTCGTTAAGGTCATCGTTTCCGACCATTCAAGCACGCCTTGTCCGTACTTCAATGCGGCTTCCGCATGCTCCTTATTGAAGGCGATTACGTCGCGCAAACTGCTAACGGACGCATCTGGCGTTATCGGCAATGCAGACAAATAAGCATTCACGCCTTGCTTGAATTCAATCGCGAGCAGCTCATGATCCCATTCTGCGTCCTCGCAGGGCAGCTTCACATCGTCGATGATTGTCGCTCCCTGCTCCTTCAAGATTGCGATCGCTTCCTCCATAATCGCAAGTCTTTCTTTATGCAGACGACGATAGTAGAAACGCGGAATACCGATGCGCGCTTGCTTCAAGTACATCGCATCCAAGTATCGCGTATAGTCAATTTCGGTTAATGTCCCTAGTAATATCGCCGCATCCGTAACCGTCCGTGCAATGGGTCCTGCCGTATCTTGTCTATGAGAGATCGGAATGATACCGCTGCGGCTAATAAGGTCGACCGTCGGCTTGATGCCGACGACCATGTTCTGACTAGCCGGCTCAATGATCGAGCCGTCCGTTTCCGTGCCGATTGCAGCCGCTGCTAAATTAGCCGACACAGCTACAGCCGATCCGGAGCTTGATCCGCCGACGAACAGTTCACCCGGCCCGTACGGATGCAGCGTCTGCCCGCCTCTTGCGCTGTACCCCGACCACATTCCGTTAGCCATAAAGTTTGCCCATTCCGTCATATTCGTCTTCCCGAGTAAGACAGCGCCTGCAAGCCGCAATTGTTCGACCAGTGCGGCATCCGCAGCGGCAATCGATTCGGCTAACGCCAGCGATCCTGCGCTTGTATGCATCCGATCCTTCGTTGCAATATTGTCCTTGAGCAGAATCGGTATGCCATGCAGTGATCCTCTGCTGCCTTTCTCTATCCTCTCCCGGTCCAGCTCTCTAGCAATCTCTATCGCATCCGGGTTCACTTCCAGCACCGACCTAAGCTTTCCGTCGAACTTCTTAATCCGTTTCAAATAAGCCCCCGTCAACCGCTCCGAGCTTAAGTCTCCCTTTTCCATAGCGAGCTTCATGCTCCCTATATCCGCTTCTATTATCCATTGTTCCAACTCGACGTTCATATTCATCGTACGCACCCTCTCTTGACAGCTATCTTAATCATAGAAAACAGAGTGGCAGAGAAGAAGATAAAATTTGATTCAAATAAAAAATTACGTTATTTCAGAAAAACCAACACAATGAGAAAAACGGTCATCGCAAGCGACAAAATGCCGGAATACGGCCATAATTTCTTAGCATGATAAGCATAGTTCGAGACGCCGTAATAAATACTGGCGCATGCTACTCCAATTAGACTGGCTATCATCGAAAAAAGGTTCAATCCGCCCATCATCACCACAAAAGGTAATATGCCGCCAAACAGATAGAGCGGGATCTTGTACAAAATTCGATCTTCCGGAATTATCTTGCGTGTCAGGAAATCGACGAGAATAGACCATATAGTAGCGTAACCGTAATAACAAAACCACAGAAGAGGATTTTTGGCCGTAGATGGCCAGTCTTCAAAATGAAATCCCTTAATAATGAGGATCGTCGACAAATATAACACACCTGATCCAATCAGCTTCGATGTAACATACTGGCATATTTGATTCCTGCTCCATGTTCGCATCATATTCATTATCCCCTCAGAGTTACGATTCTTCCTTATGCTTAGCATAATCCCTATAAGCAGCAGGTTGCAGTTCTAACATTTATAGAACCGCCATCCAAACAGCAAACAGCCCAATGCTCTCTTGCAGCATTGGGCTCCCACTTGGAATCACTATTTAGTTAGTAACATAATTCGTATTAAACCATTTTGCCGCTTCGAGCACTTCACCGCGCGTCAGTTGATGTCCGTAGCTTTCCCAGTGCAGCGTCACCTCACCGGATGCGCCCTGCAACAAGGCAGCCAAGTCCGTCGTCTCGCTCGGCGGGCAGATCGGATCGTTGTCACCTGCTCCGATAAAGATTGCGGTTCCGCCTAGATCGGGCAGTGTGATGCCTCTTCGCGGCACCATCGGATGGAATAGAATCGCGCCGTTCAGCACGTCTTTATAGTGGAATAACAAGCTGCCTGCAATATTTGCGCCATTCGAATAGCCGATAGCGATAACGTTGTTCCTGTCGAACTTGTATTGCTCCGCGCTCTCGTCGACGAACGTCTTCAGCTCCTCCGTACGGAAGATCAGGTCCTCTTCATCGAAGATGCCTTCTGCCAGCCGGCGGAAGAAACGCGCAGCGCCATTCTCGGATACATTGCCCTTCACGCCTAGCATCGATGAGCCCGGAGAGATCATTCGCCCGATTCCAAGCAAATCCTGTTCGCTGCCTCCCGTTCCATGCAGCAGCAGCAGCGTCGGCGCATTCGGATTGTCGCCTTGCTCAAATATATGTTTCATACTCCTCACACCTTTCTATATTTTCCATCTTTGATTGCTATTCTAATCGTTATCCAATAGGCGTGCTGAGCGGCTGCAAGCCCGCTTCGATCTGTGCTCTTCTGCCTTCTAAGAATGGAGGCAAGGAAAGCGCTTCGCCGAGATGATGGATATCCTCGTCCGTATCGAAGCCAGGTCCGTCAGTTGCAAGCTCGAACAAGATGCCGTTTGGCTCGCGGAAATACAACGAACGGAAGTAGAAGCGATCCACGAAACCCGAGTTTGGAATTCTTACGCCGCGGATGTGCTCAATCCACTCGCGCAGCTCATCGTCATTATCGACGCGGAAGGCAACATGATGGACACCGCCGACGCCCTGCACCTCGCGAGGCAGATCGTTCCGCTCCTCGATATGGATCTCCGCGCCGCTGCCGCCTTCTCCGGTCTCATAGACGACAATATCCTTTTGTCCTGCGACAGTCGATGCGTATTGGCCTTTCTGGCGGAAGCCCATAAGCTGGGTCAACACGAGAGCGGTCTGTTCCGCGTTGTGAACCGTCAGTTGTACCGGGCCTAAGCCGGTAATGCCATACTGCGCTGGAACCGGGCTTTTCTCCCACGGTATGCCGCCTGCGACGCCCACGTTGTTCTCGTCGGAGACAAGCACGAGACGCTGGCGCTCGAAGTCGCGGAAAGCTAATGTCTGACGGCCGGCGCGTTCGATAATGTCGTCATGCTCGACGCCAAACTCGGCAAAACGCTCTTTCCAGTACGAAAGCGCCGCATCGCTTGGAACACGCAAGGAAGTTGTCGAGATACTGCTCACGCCTGCGCGGTTCTGCGGTACACCGGGAAATTCGAAGAACGTCAATTCCGTTCCCGGATTGCCTTTCTCATCCCCGTAGAACAAGTGATACACCGAAGTGTCATCCTGGTTGACGGTTTTCTTTACAAGGCGAAGGCCTAATATTCTTGTATAAAAATCAAAGTTCGCAGACCCTTTGCCGGTAATCGCGGATACGTGATGGATACCTTTTAATTGCATAGTATGGACCTCCCAATATGGATGTATTTTTTTACTTCTGAATTTTTCTCAACAGTCGTACGAGCTGCTTCTTCTCATCTCGCGTCAAAGCATCGAATTGCGACACTTGGAACCGCTCCTGCTTAGGGACGACTTCAGCATATAGCGCTTTTCCTTTGTCGGTTAGCGATACGAGCTTGATCTTCCATTGCTGCTCGCGAGTAATGAGCCCTTGCTCCTCCAGCTTCACTAACAGCTGCGTAATATTCCCCTTAGTGACGAACAGTTTATCCGCAAGCTGCTGCTGAGTAAGCTTTCCTTGTTCGCCAATCTGTGCGATCACATCGAATTGAGCAACCGACAAATCCCATTTTTTCAAATGCTGCTGTGTCTCGCGAACGTTATGACCGTATACCCGGGACAAGCGGTACCAGATCAACAACCCTAATCTTTCGTCTTGCTTGCTGTAATCAGACGCTGTATCGTTTGGCTCCAACTTATCACCTCGTTTCTTCTTCATGTACTCAGTTTAGATCTAAACTGATAATTTGTCAACCACTTAACTTTTCATTATCATTTCTTACTTTAGACTTAAGACTAGGGCGCAAATATAGCTCGTATGATAATATTAGCGGATAACTTATCCCACTTTTGCAGAATACTTATACAGCCATAATACCGATATCTATCGGCAATATTTGAAGGAGAACACGAATGATTGAACGCACTTCCTTTACGCCCGGCACGATGCCTCAGCCCCCGCTTCCCTCTAGTCGGAAGTCGGCAAGCAGGCGCAGACGCAATCAGTTCCTTATATTCATCATTACTTTCCTTATAGCAGTTACAGCTTGGAAGTTGCTTCAACGATCAGGCGCAGAGCTGCCTTTCACACCTGAAATTAATGTGCCTCCCGTAACAGAATTACATCCGATTGTTGCAGCCAAACAGCAAGAGCTAATCACGCAGACTGCCGCAGCTGGCATTACGATATTGATTACGGACGGCTTCCGTTCCACTGAGGAGCAAAATGCGCTGTATGAGCAAGGAAGAACATTAGATGGACTTGTCGTGACGCAAGTTCGCGGCGGTCATTCGTACCATAATTACGGCCTTGCGATCGACTTCGCGCTTCGAACGAAGGAAGGCGATGTCGTGTGGGATATGAAATATGATGGAAACGGGAATAGTAAACCCGATTGGATGGAGGTTGTCGCGATCGCGAAGAAGCTTGGCTTCACTTGGGGCGGAGATTGGGACAACTTCAAGGACTATCCCCATCTACAAATGGACTTCGGCTACTCCATTCGCGAGCTGCTGCGGGGCAAGCGTCCTCAGGTGGAATAGAACAACCGGTTTGGCATGAGTGGTGCTATGCCTGTACTTATTCCATACAAACACCGCTCCCGCCGCCAATTGCTCTTTTGGATTGGATGAAATCCATTCACCTGATGGTTGGTCGTTGAAATTTTTCTATTGCATCACAAAAGAAACCTCCAAGCGACTGCGCAGCTGCAGTCACTTGGAGGTTTCTTACTCGCTTATTGGTATAAGCTCGATACGATTTCGTACGAACGCAATCGGGCTTGATGATCGTAAATATGTGCCGCTATCATGATTTCATCCGCGCCTGTCGCGGCAATGAAGGCATCCAGCTTTCGCTTAACCGTATCGGGACTGCCGATAATTGACGATCCAAGCTGCTGCTGTATCGCAGCCTTTTCTTGCTCGCTCCATACTTCATCCATATTGTCGACCGGCGGTTTCAGCGGGCCTGGACGATTGCGGACGAAGGACAGAAATAGCTGCTGCATGGACGTCGATAGTCGAATCGCTTCCTCATCCGTATCGGCGGCAATTACGTTGACCGCCACCATGCCATGAGGCTTCTCCAGCACTTCGGAAGGCTGGAAGCTGCTTCGATACAGATTCATCGCCGGCACCGTGAAGCCTGGGGAGAAATGTCCTGCGAAAGCGAAAGGCAAACCAAGCTGTCCGGCTAGATTCGCACTAAAGTCGCTGGAACCTAGCAGCCAGATCGGGATGTCTTGACCTTCGCCTGGAATCGCTCTTACGCCGCGATTAACCGCGGAGCCTCCTGGCTCTAAGAAAGCGCGCAGCTCTTCCAACTGATCAGGAAAGTCGAGCCCATTGCTGCGCCGACCTCCCCGAAGCGCTGCCGCAGTCAGTTGGTCCGTGCCTGGCGCTCGCCCTAAGCCAAGGTCGATACGCCCTGGAAATAACGCCTCAAGCGTACCGAATTGCTCGGCAATAACGAGCGGGGCATGGTTGGGCAGCATGATGCCGCCTGCACCGACGCGAATCGTAGATGTGCCGGCAGCTACATGGCCGATTACGACAGAGGTTGCCGAGCTTGCGATGCTCGGCGAATTATGATGCTCCGCAAGCCAAAAGCGGTTATAGCCCCATTGCTCCGCATGGCGGGCAAGATCCAGCGTATTATGCAGCGAATTCGCCACTGTGCCGCCCTCTATAATGGGGGAGACGTCCAATACCGACAACGGAATCGAACTGTGTTGCATGTGTTCATTACCTATGGACATACGTTCACCTGCTTTATCGAATTGGTTGTGAAAACAGTAACTGTATGAAATAAAAATACATTATAGCTAGGAGTAGACCATAACCGGCTGCGGTTGTGCCCGCTCCGCTATGCCTGCTCCAGTTACGATTGCTGCGGCTGCCCGGATAACTTCTTCTGACTCTGCTGACAGAGCCGAATTCGTTCAAGCACCGTTTGGATCGTATTTTGTTCCAAATACGATACGTAATATTGCTCCGCTTCATGGAAGAAATGATCCATTACGCCTTCGATATTCGCGGACACGAGACATTCCTCGTCCGGATTGCCCGAGCACCAGTGCGGCTTAAGCGCACCGCCGCCGAAAGCTCTGTATACTTCCGCAAGCGTGACCTGCTGCGGCTCGCAACTCAGAATATATCCGCCGCCAATGCCTTCCTTCGTGCTCACAAATCCATGCTTGCGCAATATGCTCATAATCTTGCGAATACGAGTCGGATTCGTCGATACATTCCGCGCAATCGTCTCGCTGCTCGCCATATGCTCCGGCAAGTAAGCCAGCAGCACAAGGCTGTGAACAGCGACTGTGAATTCACTATTCATCGATGCAACGCCCCCTATGAAGGATACTGTAATTCTATTTCATACAGTTAATGAAGTCAATCATCATGTCTTAAAGCGGAGTAGACCGCAGTCGCCAATCTCCTAAACTTCATCAGCGATCATTGGCGACCACTCGTCTTGATCCGCTCATTACTGCTTGCCTTCCGATTACTCCGGCTGCTGCCACACCTGATATTTGTTCCCATCCGGGTCCTTGAAGTTAAGCTGATGCCCGCAGGTACCTTCATCACGAACCTCAGCTTCGAGCCATAAGCCAGCTTGCCGCAGCGATTCATACAGCTTCTGAATATTGTCCGTCTCGAAGCAGATCGGGAACATTTCGAACGACTCGCCCACTTCCGTCCAGCCTGTTGTCGCAAAAGTAAGCGGCGTCATATTCGGGCTTGGCTGCAGAAACAACCATCCGCCGTCACCCATAATCATAATCGCCCCTCTGCCTGGCTGGATCGCTGAACGAAGCTTCATGCCGAGCACTTCTTCATACCATTTGGCCGATCTCTCCACATCCGAGACTGGGACATATGCGCATTCAATCCGTTTAATCATCTTATTCTCTCCTCATATCTTAGGCGAATCAGTTCACCCAAGTCTCCGAATGATATTCTTTCATAAAATGAAGCAGACGTTCCAATAAAGCAACACCTCGCGTCTCGGCTTCTTGCGCCTGCTTCAGCCATGCGATAGCCTTCTCTGCTGTCTCTTCGTCGTTCGGACTACCTCCCTCAGGAAAAGGAAACAGCTCTCTCATATTCCCTAACGACTCTGCGACCGCACTATAGCATAACGCCGCTTCACCTGCCAGCTTGCGCACATTCCTCTCCACCACGTTGCCGCCATCCCATCGAAAAGCTAAGTCTTGCAGAAACCGTGCCGCATGCTCCCTTGCGTCGGCGATAACCTCCGTATTGTACGAATGGCCATAAGCATCCGCGCTCCTGCGTTCAAGGACGGATATCCACGCCTCGTAACCGGCAAGGCCTTGCACGAACTTGCCTTCGAAAACATGCATCCACTCTCGCCCTCTTGCATGATCTACAATCATATCGAGTGCCATTCTTAACATCTCATATTTGGAATGCGGCAAGCTCTCGCTTATGGTCGTCACAAACAACAGATCAATCTTGGGGTCGGCGAACTGGGCATACGTAATCGTTCCATCCTTGGATACATCCTTCGCATAGAATAGCTGTTGATCGTCGTCATAACCATAGATCAAGCCGAACTCAGGAATGAACAGATCAAATGCTATCGCTGGCACACCGCGATCAATCGATTGTTGGACTAGCGCTATCGTCCTTTCCACCTTATCAGGGGTCAAAGGTGCATCGGGATCGGCCAGGCAGCTTGTAAAACCAAGATTGCACAAATTCCGCCGCAGTATGTAGCCCCCGGGAAAGGAAGTCGGAGCTGCAATATGCATCGTCTCCTTATCGATGTTCATCCGGAACGCATGCCCGGTAAAGCCCATGACATCGGACAACGTCAAATGCTTCTTATCCGTGTAGCTGACGGCTCCGTGTACCGCGATTGCTGCAGATGTCCATGTCTTCGCCCAATCCTTCTCCTTCATCATCCTTCTTCCATCTCCGTTCTATATCCATCCTCATAGTATAGGGGGAGTGAGCAGTTTCCTTCTTGGCAAGCCTAGCGCAGATCTCCGCTGAACGTACAGACTGATGGAATGGCGAATGCGCTCCTTCTGCAGCTTGACGCGTGAACGGGACAGCAGATTATATACATTAGCCGTCGTCATGTCGAACAGCTCGGCTATCTCCGATGGGGGCAGCTCGCCGAAAAACCTCGCCTCGAAGATGTTTCTTTCCCGTTTGCTCAAGCAGTGAATAAGACTATGAATACCTTGCAGCGTCTCTTGTCGCATCATATGCTGCTCGGGATTATGGCCGCTCTGTGCCTCCTCGGCATGGCTCGCTAAGTGAAACAAGATACTGTTGATATCACCCCAATCCACTGCTCCATTATTCGAGCCATTGTCCGGCAGGCCCGATTGACTTAAGAATCCGATGAACGGCTTCTCCTTCGCATATGGACCGCCGCGCCGAAGCTTCATATAAGCTTGGTTGCGAATAATACGATGCAGCCATGGCATGAAACGGCTCGCATCTGTAAGCGTCCCCAAATGCAGAAACGCCCGAATAAGCGCTTCCTGCACGATGTCCTCCGCCATATAGGCATCCTTCGTCAGCGCCCCTGCCAAGCCAAGAGCCTTCGCCCGATGACGGCGAACGAGCTCTCCGAACGCCTCGCTCTCCCCGGCTCGCGCACGCTCAACCAGCTCTTCCTCATTCGTCTCGGCAGCTGCCCCTAAGCCTGCAATCTCGATCATCAACCTGATCTCACTCCTCCTACCTAACTGATGCCGAGTGGAAGTCAAATCTGTCATCGGAATTCAAAATTATTTTAAAGCCAGCCTATTCTCAGCTGATTGTAAGTATTGGAAAAGATAACCACAAACTCATATTAACGCAGAACATTTGTTMTGTAAACAACAAAAATAGAGCAAATCTCTTTAGCGAGATTTGCCCATTTTCCTGCCTAGAAGCCTTGCCTATTAACGATGTTGTTCATAACGATTAGCGCGCGAGATGCTACGAATCGCTTCAAGCTCGGAATCCGATAGCGGCTCAGCGTTGCCAGCCTCCACATTAAGCCGCAGTTGCTCGAACGAGCTTGCGCCCGGTATAGCGATAGCGACCGCCGGAGGCGACAGCGCATAGCGAATCGCTGCCTGCGACAGGCTGCGCCCCTGTAAATCCAGCTCGAGTAGCTGTTCCCGAACGTGAATCGCCTCATCCTTGCTGTAGTCCAGGTAACCTTTGTCCGCCTTGGCGCTTCCATTGCCGGTCAATATCCCTTTCGCGACCGGCCCTCTTGCGATCAGACTAATCCCCTTCTCGGCAAGCAGCGGCAGTACTTCTTCCTCAGGACGTCTATCTAAAATGCTGTACTGGCTCATCACGCTCACCATATTCGAACGCTTCGCATACTCTCGAATAACGTTCGGACGGATCGACGATATGCCGTAATAACGGATGAGTCCTTCCTGCTTCAGCTCTTCGAACGCCTCAATCGTCTCATCAATTGGGTCGTCCAATGTCCCGCCATGCAGCTGATACAAATCGATATAGTCCGTTTGAAGCCTCCGCAAGCTCCCCTTCACCGAATCCTTGATGTATGCCTTGGAAGGATCCCATACCCAGCCTTCCTGCCCCGGCACGCGCCGATTGCCAACCTTCGTAGCCAGAACGACGTCCTGACGCCTGCTGCGAATGGCCTCGCCTACGATCGTTTCGTTCAAGCCGTCATCGTACAGGTCTGCCGTATCGAAGAAATTGACGCCATGTTCAAGCGCCTGGTTGACCAGCTTCATTGCCGCTTCCTTGTCCGTTCCAAGCGACATGCAGCCGAGACCGATCTCGCTAACAAACAGATCCGAACTTCCTAATTGATTTTTTCTCACCCGTAATTCCCTCCTCTTATAGCTTCTTATAGAAGCCTAAATGACATCCCGTATATACCAAGCGATAGAACTCAATTTTAGACGGTTGACCGCTTAAATTCCATTTCTATTTCGCTTGACGAATCTCCTGCCCGTCCTGTATATTGGTGGAAATTAACCAAATACCGACCCGCTTACGATGGAAGCACCCGTAAGAGAAGGCGCGCTCGCGCCCTTTCTTGCCGGTGCTTTTTTTGCGTTCTGCCGCGGGTCAAATTCCGAGGAGGTTAACATTAATGATTATGAATTCAAGATGGCCGATTCTGCTTGCCACGATGCTGCTTGCGATTGTCGTCGCAGTAACCACAGCTGTACCAGCTGCCTTCGCCGCCCCGTTCGAGCTCACCGTCACGTACAAAACCGCCTTCGACAAAATGACCGCAAGCGCCGACAAGACAACGGCTGCCAAGCTTAAGCAGCAATATACCGATCTACTGGCTGCTCAGAAGCAAGAGGTGTCGTGGGACAAGCTTATAACCGGGCTTCATGACCGTAACACGGCATCCGAAACAGCCGTGAAGGAGAAGATCAAGCAGGTAGACGCCTCCAAGCTTGCGAAGCTGAAGGCCGAAGCAGACCAAACACGCGACAAGTACGCTGACTTATTCGCGCTGTACGAGAAGAAGAACAGCCAGATGCGACTGGCGAAGTCCATCGACAGCAAGACGGCTGTCGCGCTGTTGAAGCCCCAAGTGGACAGTCTTAAGATTGCCGTCGCCATCGCTCGCGAGGAGATTCGCGGCAAGGACGCCGCCTATAAGACAGCGAAAGCGGCTGCCGCGAAGAAGATCGCAGCGTACAAGAAGCTTCTTTCGGGTATCGAGCCTTATGAAGCGAAGATCAAGGCAGCCAAAAGCACGAACAGCAGCACCAAGAAGCTGTTCGATGCGGAGACTCGAATAGTAAAGGACGCGATTAAGAGAGGGGAATTGAAGTGGACGCTTGATTCGTTCGCGAAGCTGCTGAACTACGCGAAGCAAATCAATGACAACAAAACGAAAATCTATGGCTACGAGGGACAAATAGCCGCAATTATCGCGGCAACAAGCAAGCAAATCGTTTGAGTTTAATTTCCAGATGTCGTTATGTAGGTTATAATAGGTTAGCCTAACTTAACGATAGGAGAAATGATATGGATATTATACAAATAGCTACGGATTTAATTGACGAGGATAAAGATCAGCCTAGATACCAATTCGACGATGAAGCGTTGCAGGAGCTCATGAAGAGCATCGGGGAGATCGGTCTATTGTCTCCTATTAAAGTGAGAACGACCGGCGACGGACGTTACAAAATTATTTACGGAAATAGAAGATACAAAGCTTGCAAGATGCTTGGACTGCCTACTATGCCGTGTATCGTGTCCACCGTGACGGACGAGCTGGAAATTTATTTGGAACAAATCGCGGAGAACTTAACACGGGAAGGGTTCTCTCCCATCGAAGAGGCAGAAGCGTTCAACAAGCTGCTGAACGACCCAAAATTCCGCAGCTCGACCAAATATTTGTCCGGCAAGCTGGGCAAGCCGGAATCGTACATTAAGAACAAGTGTGAGCTGCTGAAGTTCAGCAATGCCGTGAAGAAACTGATCGTCAGCGGAACAGAGATTCGGAAAGACAAGCTGACCGAAGATCAGCTCCTGCCGCTTAAGGACTTGCCGATGGAGCATCGCGATCCGATCGCGCTCATCGCGGCGCGGGATGAGTTGCCGGTCAGCGATGTGAAAAAGATCGCAAAGCTGTTCAAGGACAAGACGATCTCGGAAAGCACGAAAGCGAAGCTTCTGTTCAAGACAGGCAGCGGCTTGCTCGAAACTTGGGCGACCCATGAGCAGAACAAGGCGGAGCGCGCTAAGCCCGCCGAGCCGAAGCCTGCCCCTGCTGCGGCCGGGGCTGCTGATAGCACCGTCCATGAAGGCAGCGCACAGACCGCCACCGCTGCTGCCGCTCCAATTGAAGCGAAGCTTTACAAGCTTATTTCGTCCATACCGAGCCATAGCCCGCTTAGCAGCTCGTTGCTAGCCTCCGTGCAGAACATCGATGCCGCGGATCAGCTTGGCTTCTCGCATATGCTCGATCAGTTGATCGACAGGCTGGAGAAGCATCTCGCCGAATGGAACGCCGTGAAGCAGCTTATATCGGCTGCGAATGAAGTTCAAACCTAACATTACAGTACATTAGCAATAATTTGTAATCGTATTGAAATATTTCTTTCATCCCTCTTTAATAATAGAGGGCTATAATAAGTCTCAACCCCCTTTTGAAATATAGAAATACTTTAAGCCCCGCAGCCCGTTGCTGCGGGGCTCTTTTTGCCCTTTTCCACCTATCGCGTCAGCTCAACCATAATAATTTCCGGACGATTGAAGAGCCTTTGGGGAAAGGTGCTGTTTCCTAATCCGCGGCTAACGATCATCGTCGATGGTCCGCTTACGAACTTGCCCGCATCGTAACGGGGAAATAAACCTTGGTTGGGAGCAAGCACTCCGCCGAGGAACGGCAATCTGATCTGACCGCCATGCGCGTGGCCGGAGAATGTCAGATCGATTCGGTTGTTGGAGTAGACATCGAACATCTCGGGCCTGTGGGACAGCAGAACCGTGAAAGGTCCCTCCTGCGTGTTGTTTGTCTTTTCATCGAATGAATCCAGCACCTTCCGTATTCTCTCGTCAGCGCCTATACTCCCCCGATATGTTCTGCCGTCGAACGTCGGATCATCGATGCCGATTAAGCGGAAGCTTCCATCTCCCAGCTTCATGGTTTCACCGGCATTTCGCATCACATGTACGCCGAGCTCAATTAGTCCATCCTCGAGCTCGCCATAGCGTCCCGAACCCCATTCATGGTTGCCGGTCACGTAATATACGGGCGCGAGCTTTAGCATCTCGCGCATCGCCGTCAAGCTAGTCTCCGCGTTATACCGCCTAGCATCCACCAAGTCGCCGGTCACGACAATGAGATCAGGCTTCAGCTTGGCCACCTTGCGGACTAATTGGCTTTGATTATCGCCGAACATTTTGCTATGCAAATCTGATAACTGTACGATGCGGTAACGATCGAAGCCGCTGGGCAACTTATCCGATTGCATACGGAACGTCGTCGTCGTAATCGCGTTATTTTCGAAATATAGGAACGGAATTCCTAATGCAATGACGACAATAACTGCAATCAACCATTTCTTCTTCGTCATTCGCAGCCTTGCAAAACGCATAGCTCCCCCTCTCCTTTCTTAACCAACTCTTATTTAGCCCTCTGTATCGCCACGCTCCATGACCGCCACTTGCCATGCGAGCTTGCCTCGCGTCTCCAATTCAATACAGCCACGTCTATGCCTTCCAGCTCAGGATGCTGCTTCTCCAATCGATAGATCGCAGGAGCTGCGTCCATGGAAAGCGTGCTTAGATACGTCATATCAATAATGCCTGATTGATGGAATCGTTCGATGTTTTTGTCGGCGATTCTCGCATCGATATTCAAATAGTTCATGAGTACATACGCCGCGATCGATACGCCGATGTAGGCTTTGGCGAGTGAGAAACGTTCCTTCCAAATTCGGAACACAGCTATGACACATAGCACTGTCAAATAAATCATGAAGCCGTGTACGAGCAGCCTAACCTGCGTATATCCGTATGCTTCTTCATATAAAGAAAGCCGGCTGTAAGCAGAGATGAGCATAACGAGCGTGCAGACGATAAGCGACGTCAACGACAGCTTCCGCACTAGCTCCGCGCCTCGGCCAGCTCGGCGTATTCGATGAAGACCTCCCAGCAGCAGGCATACATTAATAACAGACACGATAACAAGCTCGACAAAGCCTTTGCGGGCGTACTCGGCATAAGCCGAACCATCGGGAAGCATCCCGCCTGCCGCGCCGAACAAATAAGAGAATTGGATGCTCACAAACAATAAGTATACCGCATTAATACTTAGAAGAAATGTACCTGCGGTCACGGGATCGAGCATGATTTTCCCCCGATCGCTTGTGCCTGCAGCTTGCAATGGAGCTTCCTTCGACTCTCCGCCGGATTTACGGAACAGCAGCACCCATATGTAACAAAAAGCGTAGAGCGCGACAACTGCGCCATAAAGACCACGGCCAATTAATTCGTCTACGGCGCTTACCTGGAACAGCCCGGGAATCTTGTTCAGCCACGACTGAAAGATCGAATCTGCCGACGCCAGCAGCGTAATGACGACAATAAGCAGCGGTGCGGCGAGCAGCAGGCCGATGATGACTTTATTGAACGCGGCATGCTTCGCATCACCCTTCTCCTGATCCTTCAGCCGGCTGACGATCAAGCCGAAAGGCACTGTCACATAGGAGAATGGCTTTATGAGGCTCAAGAACAGCAGCTCCCTGTAAAACCTCCCGCGATACCAAGGGAGGGCGCTGCTCTTCGTCAGCAGCACCGTCTGCGAGATAATGAGCGCGAATAGTACAAATCGATTCAATACACGGAATACGTCATTTGCGAACAAGCTGTAGGTCAATGTCAGTAAGCCAATCGGCACAAATAAAATCCACGCCGAGCTGAATTGCCCCCTCCACTTCTCGAAGCCGCCAATTCGTCCTTTCACTGCATAGAAAAACAGTCCATAAAAGGCGGCCACAAACAGCAGCATGGACAGACCAGCTCTCGTATCTATGAACAAATATTGACACAGAAGTCCGAAAACACAGGCTAGTACGACCATTCTATCGTATTTCTTCTGCCAAGGCGCCGGATCTCTCATTGGTTACACCTCTACTTTTGCGCAATTTGTGATGAAGCTCCTTTTATTGTAACCTAGAAAACAAGAACAAAAAGTGCAAGTTCCGAACTGGAAATTTCATATTTTAAGAACGGGAGTGTTTCACTGGTGAAAATACGCCGTCATTACATCACGTTAAGACGCGCTTACGCTCATGTGCAGGAGGGCTCAGCAGTAGAAGCCACTACGCAGGAACTCGCCGAATTGCTGGAATGCACGCACCGCAATATGGTTATGCTGCTGCAGCGGATGCAGCAGGAGAATTGGCTGCAATGGCAGCCGAAGCGCGGTCGGGGCAACCGCTCTCTGCTCACCTTCTTAGCAGGCTCTGATGCCCTGCTGCTCCAAGAGGCGCAAGAGCTTGTCCATAAGCAGGATCTGCAAGGCGCTCTTGCGATCGTGCAGTCGGCGCAGCAGTCCGCAAGCGTACAAGGCCGCTTCCAGCAATGGCTTACTGGACAGTTCGGCTTTCACTCCGAGGTGCAGGGCAACCGTCGTACCGACATCCTACGCTTCCCGCTTCCGCAGCGTATCCATTCCCTTGACCCTGCGGCTATTCATTACACGAGTGAATCCCATCTCGTTAATCAGTTGTTCGACGGACTTGTCCGCATGGATGCGAAGGGCGAGTCGATTTTGCCGCATCTCGCTCATGCGTGGGACGTCGATGAGAGTCGAACGCTGTGGACCTTCTACTTGCGGAAGGGCGTATTGTTCCATAATGGAAGAGAGTTGTCTTCATCCGATGTGAAGTATTCGTTGGAGCGGCTCCGCGCACTTGCCCCGAGCGGGCTTCACGGATGGGTCTACGCCGGGATTGCTTCGATGGAGACGCCGGATGATACGACAATTCGCATTCGGTTAGCCGAACGGAACGAAGCATTTTTGGCATTCCTCGCTACGAATCGCGCCGCTATCGTACCGCAAAACGGATGCGACCCGGAGAGCGGGCAATTCCTTGGCAGCCCTATAGGCACCGGACCTTTCAAGCTGGCTGGTCAAGAACAAGGCGTATGGGTACTGGAGGCGTTCGCTCCCTATTTCCAAGGGAGAGCCTTTCTCGATCGGGTAGAAATATGGACGGTAGAGGTGACCACAGAGCGCGGATTGATGGAGCCGGAGCTGGAGAGCTTCCAGCTCATGCATAATGTGCGAATGAGCGAAGCGGCGAGCGAGCAGTGGCAGCAGGTTCGCCAATCCGGCATGACCTGCAAGTTCATAACGGTCAATGAACTCAAGCATGGTCCGCTTGCGAATCCCGCCATTCGCGAAACAATCGATGAGGCCATCAGCCGGGAGCGATTGCTCACGCTGCTCTCCGGCGATGTCATTGAAGAAGGGGACAGCTTCTGGCCGCAGCAGTCTGCAACTGCTTCGAATGTCGAACTCAAACCCGCCTTGACTGCTGGAAATATTCGCGTACGGCTAGCCGAGGCCGGTTATAACGGGGATACGCTTGTGCTCGCGACGATCCCGCAGTATGAAGCGGATGCCGCGCTTATCCAGCAAGTCTGCGCGGAAGCAGGTGTCTCCATTGAAATAACGCTTATCGCTGCCGAACAGTTCAAGGGAAAAGCAAGGCTCGAAGCCGATCTGCTCTTGTTCGCCGTCATGCTGGACGAGCACAGGGAGCTTCGGCTCATTGACCTGTACAAGAGCATTCAGCAGCATATGGCGCCGGACATGTACGCAACGCTCGGCGAGCAGCTTCAGTCGATACTGTCCGAGGCCGACCCGCAAAGGCGGAAAGCGTTGTTTCTGGCGATTGAGGATGAGCTAAAGCACTCGCATAGCCTTATGTTTCTATACCGAAAGCATTTGAAGACCGCTTTCCACCCGTCCATACGCGGAATTTCGCTCGAATCGCTCGGTTGGGTTCGCTTTCGCGACATTTGGTTTACGTAACAAGCAACCAAAAAAGAAGCTGCCGAGGGCGACCATACCTGCCCTTGACCAGCTTCTTCGTCATACCCATTAGGTTAAGCCACCGTCAATATAATCGGAGCTTCCTTCGTAATAATGATCGTATGCTCGTGCTGAGCCGCAACGCTGTTGTCCGGCGTACATAATGTCCAGCCGTCCGCCTGTTGCACGACATAATCCGCGCCGGTGGAAAGGAACGGCTCAATCGTTATGACAAGCCCTTCGCGAAGCACCCGCTTATCTCTCTTATTATAGAGAGGCGAGATTTGCGGCCATTCATGCACGGCTCGGCCCACACCGTGGCTGCACAGATCGCCGATGATCTGATAGCCGCCAAGCTTCGCCTGCTGCTCGAACATTTTGCCAATCTGATTCACCTTTACCCCGTGCTTGAGCGAGGAAATGACTTTCATCATCGTTTCATGCGTGAAGCTGCAGAGCCGCTGAATCTCCTCCGAATAAGGAGCTATTTGAAAAGACGTGCCTGTATCGGCTACATATCCGTCCTTCTCCGCACATACATCGACATTGACCAGATCGCCAGGCTCGATTCTGCGGCTGCCCGGTATGCCGTGCGCCACTTCATTATTGATGCTGATACACGTATGCCCTGGGAATTGGAAAGCCTTCTTCGGCGCGGAGAAAGCACCGTGGCTCTTAAGCAGCTGTCCGCCAAGCTCATCCAGCTCTCTCGTCGTCATTCCCGCTTCCGCTTGCCGCTTCATCTCATTCAAAGTAATCGCAACAATGCGTCCGATCTCCTTAAGTCCATCTATATCCTTCTGTGTGTCTGCAGTCATAATTTCGTCCGCTCCCATCTCTAGTTGTTGGTTTCATCTTTCTTTTTCTTATCTAATCGTATCACTGATTACAGCTGCTTACTACCTGATCTAACCCGTAAAATAACGGAAATTCGGCATTTTAACATAGCGCTAGCTCGATAACAAGTAAAAAATTATTCATACATCCTCATCTTCATTGGGCATAACGCGTCAAACCTGCGCCAACGCTCGTTTTGCACCAAGGCAACAGGAATAGAGTAGGTTTCCATGCCAATTTTTGCAGGGTGTTCGCGGCTTATTTTTTAAATTTATAATACGTGAGACACTACTGAAGAGGAGCGATACCCTAATGAAACAAGGATTCAAAACAAAACTTGCGGTACTCATGATGGCGGTTAGCATTCCTGCTGCGGCATTGTTACACGATGTGAGCTTCGCAGCATCCGCATCCGTGGAGGCAAAACGAAACAAGGTTGTCCAAACAGCTATTTCCCTTAAAAACAAAGTGGATTACGTACACTGGAATCAGCGTCAAGAGAGCAAACCTCCATATAAAACGGACTGTTCCGGTTTCACATACTTGGCATACAGACTTGCGAATGTCGGCGTAACACTCGTTAATCGAGACGACGACGCTCAAGCAAAGGTTGGAACAAAAGTCTCATGGGGCAAATTCGAGAAAGGCGATCTGATCTTCACATGGAATAGCGGCTCGAAAAACAAAAGCGACGTTGGCCATGTAGGCATCTACATCGGCGACGGCAAAATGATCCACAACGCAAGCGTCAGCCAAGACGTCGTCATCTCCAATATTTACAGCGGCAGCTACTATAAAGACAGATTCGTCGTTGCGAGACGCGTCATTAAGTAAACGTTCTCCGAAAACGCAATCATAGCCATTAAAGGCGACAAAACGATATTACCCTATTAAGCGCGGCAGACAAGACGATGCGTTAATAGGGTAATATTATTTTTAAATAACCTTCAGTTCCGGCGCGTCGGAGCTGCGCTTCAGATGCCGCTTCACATGCTCATGCATCTTCTTCATCCGGATCAGCTCGCTGCTGCCTCCCGACTGCGCTTTGATCGTCTCCGCCAGCGGCAATATGCGGAACTTGCTTCTCGCCCCATTTCGCGTAATGCGCGTCCACGTCGGGATGAACTCTACGTCCCTAATCTCTATCTTGCCGTTGTCGTTCTTGCGAACTTGGATGTGCGTAATAAGCCCGGTCAGCGTATGGTCATTGTAATACAGCCTCGTCGAGATGAAGTTGCCAAGGGAATAGATGGCGAATCTGCGCTTGCTCGCGCCCCATATATCTCGTGATTCATAAAATAACGCCGGTTGAATAACATGCGAATGCGCACCAAGAATAATATCGGCTCCGTTCTTAAATAATAAGGGAACGAGCGTTTTCTGCTGGTCAATCGGATACATGCCGTATTCTTTGCCGAAATGCATACATACAATAATAAGCTCCGCGCCTGCCGCTCTCAGCTTCTTCAGATYGGCTACGATCTTCGAGTTGTCAATAAGATTGACTGCCCAGCTGTGATCGGCTGGAACGGGAATTTGATTCGTTGTTTTCGTATAAGCGAGTACGCCAATCTTAATACCCTTGACCTCATGAATAAGCATTTCTTGCGACTCACTCTGTGAACGGAACGTTCCCGTATGAGCGATGCCTACCTTATCCAAAACGTTCAATGTGCGCTTAAGACCGCTTATTCCGCAATCCATGCAATGGTTGTTGGCCGTCGTTAGCACATCGAAGCCAAGGTTCTTAAGCGTATCGGCGAACGGATCGGGACAATTGAACATCGGCCAATTCGTCTTCGGATGCCGCTTAACAATGGAATAGTCGCTGGCCTTCGGCCCGCCGAAGTTCGTCTCCAGGTTGCCGATCGTAAAGTCCGCGCTCCACAGATGGGAAGCGACAGGCTCGAATATCGGATCGAACGAATATCCCTTATCGCCTGACACCTTCGCTGAATTAATAATTCTCGTCTTCATTAGAAAATCGCCGACCGCGGCAATCGTAATGTCCGTGCTCATGATTCATCTCCGTTCTATGACCTTTGCCAAAAGTGAAAGCGAGCGGTCTCCCTCGGGGTCTTAGACCGCAGCACAACACAGTATATGAATAGGCGAATGACTCCGTATGGATAAGTGCCTAGATCATAATTTGTCCGTCAAAAAAAAATGAGGAAGGGATGAAGCTCCGCTCGTATCGGCGGAACTTCATCCCTTCCTGTTGTTTCTCTACTCGGTGATTACTTTCGTATACGTAGCGCTTGTCGTAATATAGACGCTCTTGCCGTCCACTTTGACCTCATACCAATAGCTGTTCGTTTTCTTTACTAGCTCCGCTTTCTGTCCCAACTCCAGACGGCCGACCGTTGCCGAGCTCGAGCTTGCCGACGCTTTCAGGGAAACCCACCCTTTGACGGTCGTCACATAATCCTTCTTCTGCACTTGCGGCGTTGTGGAACCGGATGATGACCCGCCGATGACGTCCGTGTACGTGCTGCTCGTCGTTATATAGACTGTTTTCCCGTCCACTTTGACCTGATACCAGTAGCTGTTCACCTTTTTCACAAGCTCAGCCTTTTGTCCTAGTTCCAGTCGCCCTACCGTTGCCGAGCTCGAGCTTGCCGACGCTTTCAACGAAACCCAGCCCTTCTTCGTTACCACATACTGCTTGTCCGACTGCTCTTCCCCTGGATTGACAATTTCCGGCTGTTGCGGTGTCGGGTCCGGTTGTTGTACGATAGGGCTATCCCACTTTGGGATCGATTTTTGGGGCGGAAGTATGTAGGACTTCGGTATTACTGGCGCCTGCTCTGTCTTGCCTGCCATGCCTGTGAAGGCGGAGTCTGGCAGAACGCGTCTTGCCGAGTGGAAGTTCTCTCCCCACCAATAGGACCAGCTGTCTACCGTTCCGAGCGCKGTTGGGTTGCCATCGCTTCGCGTACCGATTACGACAGGTTGTCCATCACGATTCGTTCCCATATAAATCGCTACGTGCATAATATGGTCGGTTGTTTGCCATGTCAGCAAATCGCCAATTCGTAAGTTCTCAATTCCGGTCAGCTGCCATTTGCCGTTCACTTTTTTCTTGCCTACGCCTGCTACTTTGGTGCCGACGCTGTCATAATTTTTGGACGTTTCGGTAATGCTATAGCCGAAGTCGCCGTATACGAGACTTGTGAATCCAGAGCAATCCTCGTAGCCGTATTTGGCATATGCCTTGCTTCCATGACCATAAACAAAATAGCCGTTTTCCATGTACCATATTGCCCGCTCTACAAGCTTATATGCTAGCGTCTCCGATTGTCCGGCGTATTTGGCTCGGAAGTCTGCTACGTTATACAATTCATCTTTTACATAACTGTCAGCATTAATATACTTATTGTATTTGGCTACTGCATCTGCCTTGGTAGAACTTGCGGCACCGAATGCAACACCCGTCGCGCTTAGTGATAGTGCCAGCGATAATACGATAATCTTCTTCTTCATCCATCTATCAGCTCCCTCGTTGAGATGTATCCCTATAATATCAAGATTTACACCCCCTTTTCCTTGGTATATCTAACCAATGGCTTTATTTCTGTCAGCCTATTCCATATGTAAGCCGTCCATCGTCTCCTAATGAAAGCGATTTCGGGCGAAAATTTTCTTATTTTTCTAATAATTGACGAGCATATTGATAGCCGATATGCAGGCTTTGCTCCCATGCCTTCTGCCCGTAAACCCGCTTCATAATCATCTTCCCGGGCTTTATGTTAACCTCGATCAGCCACGGCTTGCCGCTCCTGTCGACAGCAAGGTCGATCCCTAATTCTGACAGTCTTGATTTGTACGATTTTTCCAAGAACGAAGGGATGTATTCTGCGATCTCCGTCACCGTTTCCGTAAGCTTTTCCCCCATCTCGGCACCAAATTCATTTGTGAGATACTGGGAAACGTCGTAGGCGTCGCCGCCGCTTTTGATGTTCGATGTAATCTTGCCTCTTTTCCCTTCACGTACCGCCATTCCGCTCGTCTGCCAATCCCCCGATCCATTCTTCTGCAAAAGAGCGCGAATATCAAATACGCTTCCCTTCGTATTGCGAATATCAATCCACTTCTGCATCAGATGCCTGCCGCTCCCGAGCACGCCTCGAACATATTTCGCTAGCTCCGCGCGCGGAAGCTGCTGATTGTCCTTGCCGTCCCGCTGTACGATGAAATGATCTTTATGAAGCGTGACTCGAATGATCCCTTTTCCTCCCCAGCCGTTGATCGGCTTCAGCATGACGCTCTCATGCTTCTTCACGAAGGAGACGAATGCCTCGGCCGTCTTCACCTGTTCTGTTGGAAGCAAGTAGGGCTTCAAATAGGTGGACTGCACCAGATGGCTCTGAATTTTGCACTTGTTGCCGAGACCATAGCCCGTGAAAGGCAGTTGACTGCTCTTCTTTACGATCGTTGCTCTGTGCATATCCTCGGGCGAGTAGAAGCCGATGTCGAGATTTATTGGCGGAAAAGGGATTGTCGCTTTCGACCAACTGCCGTTCTTATATAGATTGCCGCTAATCTGCCGTTTCTTCATATTCACGTCTCGCGGTGTGTACATCAGCAAGCCGTCGAACTTCTCCGCGATTGCCGACTTGGCATGGCGGCTGAACGCTTGCGGACGGGACACCCGATGCGTCATTATGCCTAATATTTTTGTCATGATGGATTCGCTCTCCTGTCTCAATCTGCTCTTCTGCTTGGAAGCCAGTGGCTTGCAGCTTGGAGCCGTACATTATCCTATGACATTCGCCCGCAGGCGGGCCTTAGGCGATAACCCAATTCATGAATGCGACAGGGGACAGGTACGCATTGGGAGCTGTGCGAATAACATAAAGGACGTCGATCGAAGCCTATTGCACGCTCGTACAGTCGCTTTTACGTGAAGCACGGAGGAGATTTCACCATGAAGGCCAAACAGATCAGGTATCCCGGAAGAAAGTGGCTAAAGCATGAGTCGCTTTGGAGTGAACCGCTGCTTAGGGAATATTTGCCCGACACGATGCTGTTCACGCCGAAAAATTTTATCCAAATGATCGATAAATATACCGTCCTCTTCCTCAAGCCGGATCTAGGGATGAAAGGGCAAGGCGTAATGAAGGTCTCGCGCGAAGAAGAAGACTATATTATCCGAACCGCTTACTACACACATAAATATCCAAGCAAGAAGCTGGCTGCGCTGAAGCTAAAGCATCTGATCGGCGATAAGCGCTATATCGTCCAGCAAGGCATAGATCTAATTAAGATTGAAGACAAACCAATCGACTTTCGCGCACTGATGCATCTTAAGCCAGAAGGCGATTGGCGTTTCTTCGGCATTATGGGCAAAGTTGCCGCGCCGAACAGCTTCGTGACGAACCATAGCAACGGCGGCAAAGCCATTCGGCTATACGACGCGCTTGGCGTATCGAATGAAGAAGGCAAGGAGTGGTATTTGAAAATTAAGGATATATCGCTGTTGATCGCATCTGCGATGAAGGAGCATTTTCCGAAGATTGCCGAGCTTGGGCTAGATATCGCTATCGACACGGAACGCAAAATATGGCTGGTAGAAGCCAATACGAAGCCTCAATTCCAGCTGTTCCGCTATCATTCAAACCCGCGTTTGTACGGTCAGATCGCGGCGTCCGTTCGCGCTATCCGATCTACATCCGCCTAACAGCGCCTGCTTGCTGCTTTATCGGCCTTTCGCGACTCCGCTGTCTTGCAGAGGAATCGTTTGAACAAGTCGGTGCTGGGAAGGAGTATTCATGAATAGTACAAAGGTAACGCTGCGCATCACTCAGGAAGAATTCGCTGCAGGCGAGCCCCTACTGATGCTCAGCGAAGCACATGCCAAGAAATGGAGCATTCCCTTTCGCACGCCCCTGACAATATCGTTCGGCTCGGCCAGGCAAGAGATAATGGCTGAGCCATCGCCTGACGGCAGCTTCTTGCAAATCGATGCAGCGCTAGCCGCCAGATGGGGCGTCGTACATGACCAGGTGCTAAGCTTCAACTATAAAAGCTCCTCCAAGACGGTGCAGCTTGGTCCGCTGATCGGGGTCATTGTCAGCCGTTTTAACCGGCACTCTACCCTACTGCCGTTCGGTCCCAATACGACTTTCTGCCAAGAGCTATCCGAGCTTTGCAAAAGCTATGGAGCTTCCATCTTCTTTTTTACAGGGGAAGATATCGTCAGCACGGGCGACGCAGTCAAAGGTTGGCATTATACGGATAAATGGATGCGCGGGCGCTTCCCCGTTCCCCATGTCATCTATAACCGAATCACGTCCCGCAAGAAGGAGAAGCTGCCGGACGTACAGAGGTTCGTGAGAAATGCGAAGAAACGGCATAATGCCGTATTTTTCAATGAGAAATATTTGAATAAGACGGAAGTATTCGGAGCTCTTATCAAGGAGCCTTCGCTGCGCGTCTACCTGCCTGAGTCTTATCCGCTTAAGGGCGCTAAGTTGCTGAAGTCGATGTGCAGCAAATACGATGTTGTCTTCATTAAGCCGAATAACGGAAGCCTGGGCAAAGGCATCGTGAAGGTGTACCGGAGCGATTTTCCCGAGACTGGTTATACGAGCCATATGAACAATGTGACCGGTATTCGAGCGCAAACCTTCGCAACGTTGGATCAGCTGTACGGCTCGCTTGCCGCCAAGCTGAAGAAAAGCGAGCATCAGATCCAGCGCGGACTGAAGCTGCTGTCGGTGGGCGGCCGGCCGCTCGACTTCCGGTCGCTCGTCCAGCGTGGCGAGACCGGGCAATGGACCGTTACTTCGATCGTAGCGCGGATTGCCGACAATAATCAGTTCGTCTCGAACGTAGCGCGGGGCGGTACGATCAGCACCGTTAAAGCCGCTTTGGCGCGAACGGGCTCCTCCGCGGCGGCTGGCGGCTTGACGAAGCTGCGGCGCGCCTCGCTGCTGATCGCCAAAGGAATTGAATCGCAGATCGCCGGCCACTATGCCGAGCTCGGTATCGATTTGGCGATCGACACGCAGGGGCGGGTATGGCTAATCGAGGTCAACGCGAAGCCGTCCAAGGAGGACACCTCCCCTCTCGATCCAGACGGAAGCAAAGCCCGTCCCTCTGTGAAGAAGTTCGTCCAGTACGCCTTCTTCGTCTCCGGCTTCAAGGGGTAAAGTGGGTGGGAGCGTGCCGATGTGGGCACGCTCCTCTTTATTGCGTTCGAAGGTGCCCCCATGTGCTAATGCACACTTTCGCCGCCAACCTTGGAGGATAGAGATACTTTCTATCTCTATCGGTCTCCAACACACCTCGATTTGTGGAATAGAGCTGGTTTCTAGCTCTATTCTGCTCAGTCTCCCCGCTGTATGCTCACTTTCGCCGCTCATCCTTGCCAATAGAGATACTTTCTATCTCTATCTGTCTCCAACACACCTCAGTTTGCTGAATAGAGCTGTTTTCTAGCTCAATTCTGTACAGCACCCCCGCCGTATGCTCACTTTCGTCGCTCTCCCTTGCCGATAGAGATACTTTCTATCTCTATCTGTCTCTAACACACCTCGATTTGTGGAATAGAGCTGTTTTCTAGYTCTATTCCGCTCAGTAACCCCACCGTATGCTCACTTTCGCCGCTCTACCTTGCCAATAGAGATACTTTCTATCTCTATCTGTCTCCAACACACCTCAGTTTGTTGAATAGAGCTGTTTTCTAGCTCTATTCCGTTCAGCACCCCCACCATTTGCTCACTTTCGCCGCTCGTCCTTGCCAATAGAGATACTTTCTATCTCTATCTGTCTCCAACACACCTCGATTTGTTGAATAAAGCTGTTTTCTAGCTCTATTCTGCTCAGTAACCCCGCTGTATGCTCACTTTCGCCGCCCACCTTGTAAGATAGAGATACTTTCTATCTCTATCTGTCTCAAACACACATCCATTTGTTGAATAGAGCTGTTTTTTAGCTCTATTCCGTTCAGCATCCCCACCGTATGCTCACTTTCGCCGCTCGTCCTTGCCAATAGATATACTTTCTATCTCTATCTGTCTCAAACACACATCCATTTGTTGAATAGAGCTGTTTTCTAGCTCTATTCCGCTCAATAACCCCGCTGTATGCTCACTTTCGCCGCTTTCCCTTGTAGATAGAGATACTTTCTATCTCTATCTGTCTCAAACACACATCCATTTGTTGAATAGAGCTGTTTTCTAGCTCTATTCCGCTCAGCAGCCCCGTCGTATGCTCACTTTCGCCGCTCTCCCTTGTAGATAGAGATACTTTCTATCTCTATCTGTCTCCAACACACCTCGATTTGTGGAATAGAGCTATTTTCTAGCTCTATTCTATTCAGCACCCTGTCACAACCGAAGCTTTACCGCCTTCTCCGTCAGGCGATAAGCACGAATCCGCTGACTACCCGAGACCGGTTCAATAAGTTGTAGGTTTCTGAGTTGTTTTAGGTATTTTTGAATAGATGCGTGACATACACCTCCCCTCAACCTCGCCTCCTTCGGACTAAACACAAATCCTGGCCCCTGCTTGATCGCCCATCTGAGCAATTCGCATGTGCTAGCCGGCAGATCTAGCTCTTCAACTGTCTGGCGACCGACGCCATAGAGCTTCCCTAGCAGTTGTTGAATGAATTGCTGGCACTGCCTGGGCTTATCAACAATGTCGTCGTAAGAGAATCGAATTACCTTCCACTCATCCAACACTAGCTGGTTCTGTCTGAACCGATCGTCTCCGAACGTTCTGCGCGACGCATGCCTTTGATGCGTGTTGTAGCCATCTATTTCGATAGAGATACGATAATCGCCGCGAATATAAGCAAAATCAAGAAAACGGCTTCMGTCGCGATAATCATTCACCTCATATTCGGGATGTAGCTCATCCAAGTTGCCTACAACCGGCCACCAAACACTCTTAATAAAGGAATTCTCCCCATGGTCATTCCGTTCAACTAATCTACGTCTTCGCTCACTATTAACATCACGTCTCCCAAGATGCAGCTCAATCCACTTGCTGTATGCCTGATCAACTGCACTTACACTTACATTTATTTTCCCGCCGCTATTCAACAACCTAACACTCTCCACTTGCTCCATATTCCTCCACACTCCCTATTAGCTAGTTTATTTACAAAAAAACACCGTTCTTCCCGGACGAATAGTCCAAGGATGAACGGTGTGCTTCACCAGATATGTCTATGTTATTCTACTTTCTTCGCTAAAAACTATCATTCCTAATCCCTATCATTATATATCATTGCTGTAGCGCAGTCAGTAACGCAATTAGCCGCAACCTACATCAGCAGCCTTAAGCCCGGAACAACCCGTACCCGTTCAGAGGAACAATCGGTTTCGTATCCTGCAGCAAGCCTTTCGAGCGTGCACCGTAAGCGACATCAACGAGCCAGCGGGTGAATCCTGCTACGTTCATCGTCTCCATCTCCTGCAAGGAGAAGAAGCCCGCGGCATCGACCTCCACGCCGTCCGGCGTCGGATCTCCGCTTACATAGTCCATATCAAAGGCGATGTAGATATTATGAATGCCCCTTGGCTGATCGCGAAGCGCGACTACGCTCTTCACAGCTGCATCGATGCCGCATTCCTCCTGCACCTCCCGCCGAATAGTCTCCTCGATCGGTTCAAACTGCTCGATATAGCCTCCCGGATTCGTCCAGTAGCCTTTGCCGGGCTCCTGCGCCCTGCGAACAAGGAGGAGCTTATCTCCCTTCATGACAAGCGCCCCGACGCCGATGCTGTAGTTGCCCCAATGCACGTAGCTGCAAGCCGTACACGCTCTTCTGACCGTGCCGTCAACATCTCGCGACTCCATTTTGCTTCCGCAAGTTATGCAAAAATTAACTTCCACCTCTGTCACCTCTACCCTCAAGTAAGTCTTCTCTTCTATTTACCGTTTCGCGCCGCCCGTGCCCCTTACCTATTTCTTCGGCAGCCGATAGACGGCCAGCGGCTTGCCATTGCGGAACGGGCTGCTGATCTCATCCAGCTCATTCATAAGCCCCGCATCGAGCTGCAGCTCGGCGCTCAGCAGATTGTCCTCCAGCTGCTGCTCGCGCGTAGCGCCGACGATTACCGTCGAAACAGCTGGTCGGTTCATTAGCCACGCGAGTGACATAATGCCTGGGCTGATGCCAGCCTGCTCGCCAAGCGCTGCGACTTGATCGCTAAGCGCAAGCGTCTGCTCGGTTATGAAGCGGCCGAAGCTCGGATCAGTCTGACCGCGCGACCCTTCGGGCGCCTTATCCGCTGCACTGTATTTCCCGGTCAATATCCCACCCGCAAGCGGAAAATAGGGAATAATGCCGACGCCTTGATCCAGGCACATCGGGACAAGCTCCTTCTCCGGCGTACGGTCTGCAAGCGAATAGCTCGTCTGCGTCGAGACGAACCGATTCAGGCCAAGCCGGTCGCTGATACCAAGCGCCTTCATCAGCTCCCATGCATAATAATTGGAAGCTCCAATATATCGAACCTTGCCCGATCGAATCATATCCTCAAGCGCGCGCAGCGTTTCCTCCAGCGGCGTTTCCGGATCGAACGTATGTATTTGATACAGATCGACATAATCCGTCTTAAGCCGCTTCAAGCTTTGCTCCAGCTCCGTCTGCAAATGATACCTTGACGAACCTCGCTCATTGTCTCCAGGTCCCCTGACAAGTCCTGCTTTCGTCGCCAATACGACCTGCTGCCGCTTGCCCGCAAGCGCCTCGCCAATAAGCCGTTCGGATTCAGTACCTGCATAAATGTTAGCCGTATCAATAAAATTAATGCCCCGCTCTATTKCTAGGTCTATGATTCTCTTCGACGTATCGCCGTCGGCCCGCTTGCCGAAAGCGTTCGTACCGAGGCCAAGCGCGGAAACCTTCAAGCCGCTGTTACCCAATCTGCGATATTGCATATTCTGCACCGCTCCCTCTGTCTATGAAATAACTTTATTATACTGCAATCTGCCGCCGATTCCACACTTGTCCATGCGCGCACGTCTAAGCTCGCCCCCTCTGCTTAAAGAACTACTCTCCATGATGTGTTAATATATAAAAATAAAAGTTCACCACAAAAGGACTGAACAAAAGGCTATGAGCTTTCGATTAACGAAGCGCATTATCAAATTATTATGCGGAGAGACAGCTTACGAGAGAGGCGAGGCCCTTCAACAGGAAGGAAAGGTGGCGTTGACCAAGGAAGACGCCGCTGACCCAGGCTTCAATCACAGCTACAAGGCTGTCGTTCACGGCAACAACCGCTATCATATAACCGTTCATATTGACGGCAACGGAGACGTTGACGCCGAATGCTCCTGTCTTGCCTTCTATTCGTCCGATAAGCTGTGCAAGCATGTTGCAGCCGTGCTGCTGCATATCCACGAGGAGCAATACGGCGATGACGCGCCGATCCATTCCCATTCCTTTCTAGATGGACAAGACAGCCGCCCTTCTTTCACCGACAGAGCTAATAAACGTACAGCTCATGCTCGGCGTTCCTCCGACACGCATGCCCAAGAAGAAGATAGCCAGAGAATCGTAAGCGGCTTGTTAGGCTTATTCGGAGACAAGCCCGTCAGGCCGACCGGTGCCGGAGCGCTCTTCGATTCCAGAACGCGGCTGGAGACGGAGTTCACCTTGAAGCTGCACGAGTACGGCCAGCGCAAGCTGATGTTCGGCATTGAGCTGAAGGCAGGGCCTGCTCGTCGACCTTACATCGTTCAGCGAATCAGAGACTTTCTTCATTCCATAGAGCGAAGGAAGCCTTACCCGTTCTCGAAACATTTCATCTATGATCCAGCCATCCATAGCTTCCGCGCGGAGGATGATGCGGTGCTGCAGCTGCTTATCCGTATTTACCGGAATGAAGCTTTGATACGGGAGACCGCACTCGGTTACTCCGGCAATAACCGCGGCGCGGGCGGAGACCGCATGTTGCTCCTGCCCCCTGCTTATTGGGAGGAGCTGCTTCCGGTGCTTCGACAAGCGGGAACAGCAAGGCTAGAGCAGGACGGCCGCCTCTACGAAGGCATCGATGTCTCCGATGAAGCAATTCCGCTGCAGTTCCGCTTCGACCAAGCGGAAGCAACTTCAGCCGATGCTGATAGCTGCCGTCTTGAGGTGCAAGGGATCGATCAGATCGCCGTTATGGCAGACTATGGGCTCGTCTTATCGGAGGGCAAGCTGCTGCAGACAACAGCGGACCTATGCAGCCGTTTGGCTGAACTGAAGCTGATGCTGGATCAGACGGACAATCAGCATATTACGATTGCATCGGCTCAGATAGAGCCTTTCATGGAGAAGGTCATACCGGGGTTAATGAAGCTCGGCACAGTCCATATCTCCGAGGCGGTATCCGAGCGAATCATGCAGGTGCCGCTTAAGGCTAAGCTCTATCTCGACCGCATCAAGGATCGGCTGCTGATCGGCATGGAATTCCATTACGGCCGCTTCGTCATTAATCCGCTGAACAGCGAATCGGCGAAGCGCGCTTCGGATCGCATTATTATGCGCGACGGCGAGCAGGAACGGCGCATCATGGCGCTTATGGAGCAAGAGAGCTTCGGCAAAACAGAAGGCGGCTTCTTCATCGACGACGAGGACGCGCAATACGATTTTCTATATCATATTGTTCCTGAGCTGGAGAAGCTTGCCGAGATTCATGCGACCGGCGCCGTCAAGCTTAGACTGTTCAACGAGCATCCACCGCCTCGCGTCCGAATAGATGTCGACGAGCGAACGGATTGGCTCGCCTTTACCTTCAATATTGACGGCATTCCTGAAAGCGAGATAAAAGGTATTCTCAAGTCGCTCAGCGAGAAACGCAAATATTACCGGATGCCGGGCGGCGGCCTCATGCCGCTCGAAACCGAGCAGTTTCAAGAAATCATTAAGCTCATCAATGAGCTTGGTTTCGTAAGCGACGAGCTTCTCGGCAAATATGGAGCGCATCTGCGCGTGCCTGCCGTTCGCGCCCTTCGCCTGCTCGATCGGCAGACGCGAGGCGATACGGTCAAGCTCGGCAAGTCGCTGCGTCAACTGCTCGACGACATGCGCAATCCGGATAATCTCGAATTTGCCGTTCCCGATTCACTCGTCCCCATCTTGCGGGACTACCAAACCTACGGCTACCAATGGATGCGTACCATTGCCCATTATCGATTTGGCGGTATCCTGGCTGACGATATGGGTCTTGGAAAAACGATCCAGAGCATCGCGTTCATCATTTCCATGCTGCCCGAGATCCGAAGCGAGGGGCTTCCGGCTATCGTCGTCTCACCGGCTTCGCTGACGTACAATTGGCTTAACGAGTTCCATCGTTTCGCTCCGGATGTGCGCGTCGTCATCGCCGACGGCACAAAAGAGGAGCGCAACGACATCGTGAGCCACGCCGCAACCGCCGCGCAAACTGACGTCATCATTACGTCATACCCGCTGCTGCGCAGAGACATCCTGCACTATGCGGATCAAGCGTTCCATACGCTCATCCTAGATGAAGCGCAAGCGTTCAAGAACTACGCGACCCAGACGGCTGGGGCCGTCAAGGCGCTGCAAGCGCGGCATCGCTTCGCGCTGACAGGCACGCCCGTCGAGAACGGCTTGGAGGAGCTATGGTCGATATTCGACGCCGTATTTCCCGGGCTGTTCCCCGGCCGCCGGCAGTTCGGCGAGATGCAGCGCGAGACGATCGCAAGGCGAATCCGGCCTTTCCTGCTGCGCCGCCTGAAGCGCGACGTACTTGGCGAGCTGCCGGAGAAGATCGAAACGATCCAGACGTCCGAGCTGTTGCCGGAACAGAAGAAGCTCTACGTCGCCTACTTGGCCGAACTGCGACAGGACACGATGCAGCATCTTAACAAGGACAGCTTCAATAAACATCGCATCCGCATCCTGGCAGGCATTACGAGGCTTCGCCAGCTATGCGATCATCCCGCATTGTTCGTGGAGGGCTACCAAGGAAGCTCTGCCAAGCTGGAGCAATTGCTGGAAATCATCGAGGAATGCCGGAGCGCGGGCAAGCGGCTGCTCATCTTCTCGCAGTTCACTCAGATGCTCGGCCTGATCGCACAGCAGCTTGGTTACCAAGGCATCTCCCACTTCTATCTCGATGGCAGTACACCTGCTGCCGAGCGCGTCGAACTGTGCAGCCGGTTCAATGCCGGAGAGCGCGAGCTGTTCCTGCTCTCCCTTAAGGCCGGCGGGACCGGGCTTAACCTGACCGGCGCCGATACCGTCATTCTGTACGACCTATGGTGGAATCCAGCCGTCGAGCAGCAAGCGGCCGATCGCGCGCATCGGATCGGACAGCGCAACGTCGTACAGATTATTCGCCTCGTGACGCAAGGCACGATCGAAGACAAGATGTACGATCTGCAGCAGCGCAAGCTGAACCTCATCGATGAAGTGGTGCAATCTGGCGGCGAAGAGGCATTCACCTCCTTAACCGAACAGGACGTGCGCGAGCTGCTCATGCTGGAAGGTTAGAGCGTTGAACGCCGCTTCGCTACGGAGTATAATGCGTGTAACCGCAACTAATGAAGGAGTGAGACGATGCGTTTCATAAGCAATAACAACATAACTGATCCGGCGCTTAACCTGGCTTTGGAGGAATATATTCTTCGTTCGTTGCCTGACAACGACGATTATTTGCTTTTCTATATTAATGAGCCTTCGATCATCATCGGCAAAAATCAAAATACGGTCGAAGAGGTCAACGCCGAATATGTCGAAGCGAACAAGCTGCACGTCGTTCGGCGTCTGTCGGGGGGCGGGGCTGTCTATCACGATCTCGGCAACCTCAATTTTAGCTTCATCATGAAGGATGACGGACAATCGTTCCACAACTTCAAGAAATTCACGGAGCCTGTCGTCCGTGCGCTTCGCAAGCTTGGCGTTGATGCCGAGATGACGGGACGCAACGATCTTCAGGTCGGCGAGCGCAAAATCTCGGGCAATGCGCAGTTTTCCACCAAAGGCAAAATGTTCAGTCATGGCACGCTGCTATTCGATTCGGAGATGGAGAACGTCGTATCCGCGCTGAAAGCAAATGCCGAGAAATATGTGTCGAAATCGACAAAATCGATACGCAGCCGCGTAGCGAACATTACGGAGTTTCTGGCTGAACCGATGACAATCGACCAATTCCGTCAGCATATTCTGGCATCGATCTTCGAGGATCAGAGCGAAATTCCATTCTATGACCTGACTGAGCAGGACTGGGCGAATGTGCAAAAATTAGCGGACGAGCGCTACCGCAGCTGGGAATGGAACTACGGACGCTCGCCTGCCTTCAACATGCGTCAGGTGAAGCGGATCGAAGGCGCCGGAACCTTCGACGTGCGCCTGCAGGTCGAGGAAGGCGTCATCGTAGATGCAGCCATCTTCGGCGACTTCTTCGGCAGAGGCGACAGCGGCGAAGTCGCGCAACGCCTCATCGGCACCCGGTATGACGCGGCTGCGCTGAAGGAGCTCGTGAGCGGCATCGATCTGCCGTACTATTTCGGCCCCGTCACCCAAGAGCAGTGGCTTGAGCTCCTATAAGTAAGGGTAAAGCCCTGCTCCCATTCATGGCAGCAGGGCTTTGCTATATTATTGCGCAATCGGACGGACCTGCTTCTTCCGCAGCGACAACGATAACGCCGCTGCAGCGAGCCCCAGCAAAGCCGCTCCGCTTGCGAACCAAGGATGGTAAAGCACGGTATCGGCAGCGTTAACAGCCGCTCCACCCATTCCAGCCCCAAGCGAAATGCCTAGATGGATGATGGACAAATTGATGCTAAGCACGAAGTTGGAGGACTGCGGCGATTGCTGAATGAAATGCATATTTAGCGCCGGCGCCGTCATAAAGACCGAGCTCATCCATAACGCCAGCAGCGCCAGCTCAACGATGAGAACGATCGTGAAGACTGGCACGAGGGCAAGCGACAGCGAAGTAATAATCAAGCTGCCCACGATCATTTGTCCTGCGCCCCATCTATCCGCTCCGTAACCCCCGATCCGCGAACCTATGGCGCCGAACACCCCAAGCATCAGCATGACTGCGCCAAGCGCCACATTGTTCATATGAAGAATATCCGTCAAGAAAGGCGCAATATACGTTAACAGCACCGCATGGCTTACGCATACCATAAGCGAGATGAGAAGCCCCGTGCTAATGGCAGGCTTGCGTAATACGGTAAGCTGCGACCGGAATGAAGCATGCGCATCCCCTTCGATTTGCGGCAGCATGAGTAGCAGAATAAACAGAATGACCAAGCTAAGCGCACCAAGCACGATGAAGATCGACCTCCAGCCCCACCAATCGGCAATCGCTACCCCAATAGGGACACCAAGAGCCATCGCGGCGCTGAAGCCGAAAGCAATCGTTCCGATAGCAGCGCCGATTCGGTTCGGGGGAACGAGCTTCGCTACCGAGCTAATGGCAACAACCGAGTACACCCCCGCACTGGCTCCAAGAATAATACGCGATACAATTAAAGTCTCATAATTAAAGCTAAACAGCGCAACGAGGCTGCCGAAGACAAATACGGCAATGGCTCCAGCCAGCACTTTTTTACGAGCCCAGCGTGCCGTTAAAGCAATCAGGATTGGCGTACCAATAGCGAACGAAAGCGAGAAAGCCGTCACCAGTTGCCCCGCCAAGGCTAACGAAATATCCATATCGATAGCGATCGTACTCACCACTCCAGATACGACAAGCTCAGCAGATCCGGCTAGAAACGCGCCTAGCGCGATCACGTAAACAATAAATCGGTTCATTGTAATTCCACCCTTCCATCTCTACAAAATAATCGAATTTACACTTGCATTTACTCGATTAATTGTCATTATAATAAGGTAACGATATTAATGTAAGAAGGCAAAGTATTTGGACATTGTCCTGTTAAATGGATCTACTTACAATAAGTGAGTATATAAGGAAGGGTGAAGCTTTTATGAGTGAGCAGACGGAGAATAGCRCGGAAAATGTTCAAGAACTGTCTTCCATTTGCGAGGTGTTGCAAATTCTTGGAGCAAAATGGTCTTTTCTCGTCATTGCCGAGCTCAATAAAGGACCGCAAAGATTCAAGCAGCTTCAACGAAACATAGTGATCGTGAAGACGCAATCGCTAACGGACACGCTGCGGCATCTGGAGAAAACGGGTATCGTGAACCGCGAAGTATTTCCGACCGTGCCCGTAACCGTTGAATATTCTCTTACGGACAAAGGAAAAGACTTTCGTTATGCGCTTAATGAAATGGATATATGGATGCAAAAATGGGGCAAAAAAAGCCTTACTGATGACGTTGCCACTAGCTAGCGGCTAACAACCATACAACCATACAAAAAAGCTGAGTCGGCCGTCGTTTGACGCCATTCTCAGCTTTTTTTCACTCCTAACGTCAACCTGTTTAGAGCGTCTGTCCGCAATCCGCGGTTACGATCTGCCCGGTCATCGAATCCTGCTCCAAAAGCGAGCAAATGAGCATCGCGATTTCATCCGGCGAGGATACCCGTTCCAGCAGCACGTTACCGCTTAACTTCTTCATTTGCTCCTCGCGGCCTTCCCACCATCTCGTAGCTACGGCGCCAGGCGCTACGCTGTTCACTCGAATGGCTGGCGCAAGAGCACGAGCAAGCGATTTAGTTAATCCATGCACGGCCGCTTTCGACACCGCATAAGGCAGCGAAGAGCCTAATCCCGTCAGACCGGCAATGCTTCCTACATTGACAATGGCTCCTTGCTTGTTCTGCTTCATCAGAGGCGCAACCGCCCTGGCGCAAAAGAACATCCCCTTCACGTTGACATCGTAGAGCTCGTCCCATACTTCCTCGGTTGCGGCATCCAGATCGTCAAGCGGTATATGCCTGGTGATGCTCGCATTGTTGACGAGAAAATCGATTGTCCCGAATGCTTGTGATGCCAGCTCCACCATCCCCCGAACTTCCTTGTCCTTGGAGACATCGGCTTTGACTGCAACGGCCCGACCTCCTGCTTCTTGGATAATACGGACCGTCTCCTCCGCTTCGCATTCTGAATGCGCATAATTGATCACAACGCTTGCGCCCCGCCTTGCCAATTCAATCGAGACTGCTCTTCCTATTCCCGTTCCTCCTCCGGTTATTAGTGCGACTTTGTTCTGTACATCCATATAAGCTCCCCCTCGATTAAACGAATTGTATGCATATTCTTATTTTATTACGCGGCCTCGATTACGTATAATTGAATTATCTGAATTGTCAATTCAATATTATTGAACTCTTAAAAGGAGGCATGCAGCTGCCATGGACCTTAAAGCGATCAAATCGTTCCAGCTCATCGTCGCTTACGGGAGCTTCAAACGTGCTGCCGAAGAACTCAATTACGCGCAGTCGACCGTCACGATGCAAATTCAGCGATTAGAGAACGATCTCGGCGTTCAACTCATAGAACGGGGAACGAAATTCAAGCTGACCGAGGCCGGCAGACTGTTCTATGAACAGAGTCTCCCTATTGCCCAAGACTTGGAGCGGCTTCAAGCCGCTATAACTGATGCGCGCTCGGGCGAGGCGGGCCATATCCGCTTAGGCGTCACCGAACCAACGGCCAGCTACCGTCTTCCGCCTTTACTGTCTAGATTCATGGCCGACTTTCCTCGCATTCATATATCCATTGAGATAGCGAGTACGCCGACACTTTGCGATCGGCTGCAACAGAATGAGCTTGATATTGTAATAGGCTCCGCGCCCGAGCTGGGAACGCGGCTTTATTTTGAACCGCTCTTTACCGAACCCTTCGCCTTATTGCTGCCTGAGGAGCACCCGCTTGCAGGTGCAGCAAATATTGCGCTAAGAGATATTCAGGGACATCGTCTCCTGATCACATCAGCCAATTGCCCTTACCGCAAGCAGCTTTCTTTCCTGCTCCATCAACAGGGTTCTGCCGCCTCTGACACAATCGAAATTGGCAGCATGGCCGCTCTACCGCATTATGTCGCATACGGACTGGGCATTGCGCTCGTTCCCATGGTTATCCTGCAGCCGCCGCCAGCCGGCACCGTCATTCGTACGATCAATATTGACGGCATTCATATGACGAGCGGAATTACATGCCATACTTCCTTTCATCCGATGAAGCCTGCCGTCTCGAAGCTATATCAGTACTTGAAGCATGAGCTTCAACATATGAAGCAAGCTCTGGGCATACAGTTGTAAGTAGAAGCATTTCGCTATGCGACACGGACCAGCTCGATGGAAAGGGGCTTCCACGAATGGATAAAGACGCAACCAAATACGGCAGTTTCTATGGCGATATTCCGCAGCCGATTAGAGGCAATGAAGGGGCAACGGACAACGGGCCGCGCGATATTATGAGAGATCGGGAGAATCCCGATATGCTCGTTCCTCCGGCAACGGATGCCGGCTTAATACCGAACTTGAAGTTCGCGTTCTCGGATACGCATATGCAGCTGAACGAGGGCGGCTGGTCGCGGGAAATAACGGTGCGGGACCTGCCGATCGCTACTACGCTGGCAGGCGTGAACATGCGTCTCACCGCAGGAGGCGTGCGCGAGATGCATTGGCATCAGCAAGCCGAATGGGCTTATATGCTGCTTGGCAGCGCGCGCATCACATCCGTTGACGCACAAGGACGGAACTTCATCGCCGATATCGAGGAAGGCGATCTATGGTATTTTCCCGCCGGCTTGCCCCACTCCATACAAGGGCTCGCCGAAGGTTGCGAATTTCTGCTCGTCTTCGATGACGGCAGCTTCTCCGACCTTAACACGCTATCGATCTCCGATTGGTTCGCGCATACGCCGCCCGACGTGCTATCGGCGAACTTCGGCGTGCCGGTCAGCGACTTTAGCCGCATTCCAAGCGAACAGGTATATATTTATCAGACCGATGTTCCAGGGCCAATCCAATCAGAAGCCATCGCTTCGCCTTACGGCACCATTCCGCTCAGCTTCAAGCATCGGCTGCTGGCGCAGCCGCCGATCAAGACGTCAGGCGGAAGCGTAAGAATCGTGGACTCGACCAATTTTCCGATTGCCAAGACCATAGCGGCAGCGCTAGTGGAGATCAAGCCCGGCGGCATGCGCGAGCTTCACTGGCATCCGAATCAAGACGAGTGGCAATATTACTTGAGCGGTCAAGGCAGGATGACCGTATTCGCCGGCAACGGCGTCGCGCGCACGTTCAATTACCGAGCCGGCGACGTCGGATACGTGCCTTTTGCCTACGGCCACTATATCCAAAATACAGGCGAGCAGTCGTTATGGTTTCTCGAAATGTTCAAGAGCGACCGCTTCCTCGACATTTCACTGAATCAATGGATGGCGCTCACGCCTAAGCCGCTCGTCGAGAGCAACCTGAACGTCGATGAAGCGTTCACGAACAAGCTGCATAAGGTTAAGTCGCCCGTTGTCCGCTTTCCCGGCTTCACCTATTATCCTTAGAAGTGCTAGAATCGGCAAAAGGCCGCTCCTGCAATGCCGTAGGCTTCTCGCCTAAAGCATGCAGGAGCGGCCTTTTGCACAGCAGCACCATTATCGATTTAATTTTACCAACCAAAGTCGAGCGTCTTGCCTGTCTCGACATAACTCTTCACATTGCTCAATATCATCGGCCAGCTCTTCTTCGTATTCGCATAGGAGGGATGGTTGTCCGGCCACTGATCATTAACGAGAGTCAGCTTCGTTGTGCTGCCGACTGGCTCCAGCGTAAGCGTAATCCTCGTCTCCAGCTCCGCATGATTAGCCCGATACGACGGGCCTGCATGTTCCGTATAGCTCATTCTTTTATTCACATCGAATTCCAATATTTCGCCGTACACATGCACCGTTTCTTCGCCTTCGCTGCCCGGACCTATGTATTCGTATCGAGCTCCCACCTCGAAAGTCGACCTCAGCACGCTTCCGAAGAAGATCGCCCGCGTCCCTTCAGGCGACAAAAAGACGTTCCAAACCGTTTCGGGCGCTGCCCCGACGTAAATCTCGTAGCTTAATGGCTCCATGCGATTTGCTCCATTTCTTTATATGTATGTAATCTCTCACAAAAACATATCAAACAACATGTCAGAGCGGCTTGTATGCGAAGGATCTGCACCTGCCCCTCCAGCAAAGTTTTCGTAACACTCGTACCTCGATACCGTCTCCAGCATTTTCAAAGGCATTTTATAATAAAAACCTCGTTCATCCGGAAATTGGCTTCTGTATATATCAAGGACGGTAAGCTTCATAAGATGCTCTTCCTTGGATAAGGCGACGATGGCGGATACCTCGCTGTCATTGATCGTAATTTGATCCATGATCGGCGGAGGAAGCTTCAGCAACGTATGGGCCTCCGAGAAGCTTTTTGGAAACAGCGTACTGAAATAGAGTATGTAATCGTTCTTAGGCAGCCCGCCGAACGCCTGCACCGTCATCTGGTGCATGCCGACATGGTCTGGATGACGATTGCCGCCGTCACTATTGAACGTAACAATAACCGAGGAGCCAATGCTTAACAGAATTGCTTCCAGCTCCGCAGCCGACTCTTCGATATTCCATGATTCAGCCCCATGATCCGGCAAGCCGAGATTGTGATAGCTGTCTATATTCAAGAGAAGGCAGGACACGCCGAATTCCTTCTGCCTGATCGTACTCAGCTCCTCGTCCCTATTGCCGCGAAAATGCTGCCCTTTGATACGGCCTGCCTCTCCTTGCGTGCCGCAAATCAAATGCGTACTGTATCCAAGCGATTTGGCCCGTATGAGCAAGCCTGCTGCCATAAATTCATCATCGGGATGGGCAATTACAGCAACTAAATGTTGTTGCATTAGAAGCACCTCCTGTATTCAATCTTCTAACGCAACGGTTATTCCAAATGTTACAAGCTTATAGAAAAAAATATACTAGCCTGTCCGCATTGAATTGCCGTAACAAGCTTTTGATGAGAGGATCTCTTTATGCTGCTTCTTGCCGTGGCAAGCCTTGCTGTGATCTTATTTTTTGGAAAGCGGTAGAATGCGAGGAATATTGGGCTTGCCGAGGAAGCTAGATTAGCCAGTAAAGCAGCGAATGTGTTCCATTAGAGGTGCTCTATCCTGCAGAAATCCAATATAGCAGCCTATTTACTACTAAGCTACCTCAATTTAGCAGCTCTTCGATTTGATCCAAGCTGTTCTTGGCTCTTAGATTGAGCGCACGCTTGTCTCTCAATTGAAACGACTRCAACGAATGGCCTTCATCCACAATGAGCGGCTGCGATATAAGGTCTCGAAGCGTCCGATCTGTTGCTTTGCATGCGCTATGCAATAGATCGGGCGTTATTGTTTTTTTCATCAACTTGATGAGCTGAATCATTTTCTCCGCATAGACAAGCTTGACCAAGCTATCCGCGCCAGAGATATGCCGCGAGGCGAACATCACTACCCGCTCCAATATTGCAGGAGATGGGTAATATTTAGCCATCGTCTCCAGCTCGGTCACCGCTTCCCCGTTCATAATCGACAGCTGGCTGGCAAGCGACTCAATTATTTCCGAGTACCAATGCGCCTCTATCTCCACACTTATGCCATGCGCCTTATACGGTACTAATACACCTGCTTTGTGCATGGCTACAAGACTGCCTCTATATTGCTCGAACATCGCTTTTGCTTCTGCCTCTGCTTCTGTCGAAGGCGATGCATGTGTATGGTCTTCCATGGAATCACCTGCTTTATTGCGGCTTCTTAGCCGCCGTCGTTTTCGCTGCTGCGTCTGCGCCCTTTGCATCTGCGCCTTTAGCGCCTTGCGGCTTGCCGAATATTTTTTTCGCAGCTTTCTTCTTAGCGCTGGCCTGCCATCGATTCCAGCCTTTCTTATCCGTGCCTCTACCTGTTCCGCCTTTTGCTTTTACCATGCTTGCTTCACCACTCCAACATCGTCATTATCGTTCCATTCTTGTCGATAGCATCCATTATACCATTAATTCGCCTTGTAAAATCTTGCTGCCCTCTTTATTTATATCCGCACGCCAAATTTCAATTCTTCACCCTTAATTCGTAACTTGAAAATAATGGTTGATTTTAATTGAACATCGGTCAATAATGGAGCTACATCTTGCTTATGACGAACATAATCAATTCACCATATAAGGAGGGAAGTTAATGAGCCCTAGACCTACCGCAGCCAATGAACTGGGGCGAGATCAAATATTAGAGGCTGCCCGCGAGCGATTCATTGAATTCGGCTATCGCGCGGTATCGATGCGCGCGCTGGCGTTAAGCCTAGGCTGCAGTCACGGAGCGATCTACTATCACTTTAAAGATAAAGCCGAGTTGTACGCCCGAGTTGTCGAACAAGATTTTGACCGCCTTCGCGATGTTCTTGAGCAGACGATTGCCGGAAAGACTCCATGCATAACGCTGCTTCATGAAGTGCTGACCGGCTACATCAAGTTTGGCCTCGATCGTCCGCAATCGTATGAAATGATGTTCATGATGAACGATCCTGAGCTTGATTGCAATGTCGCCGCCGACCAGATGCGCTGCTTTAATCGTTTCTCCGAAACAGTGCAAGTGTGCATTGATCGAATAGGGGAGGAAGGCAATGCTACAGCTTGGATGCTGTTTCTTGGACTTCACGGCTTCGTATCCCGTCACATTGCGATGAAACGCGCTTATGCCGATGTTCTATCGTCTGCCGAGCAATATGCAACCTTCCTTCTAGGCGGCATTTAGGCAGTAGATTAATGCTTGCCTTGCTGCGAGTCCATCACGCCGCAGAGGGTAAAGTTATTCCCTTAACTGACCATAGGTCAATAAAGAATAAGGAGGGCTAGCGATGAAGAAGAAAAGCAGTGTAGGCATCTGGGTTACAGCTATATTTGCAATTGCAATCGCCTTATACGGATTTGTATTATACGGCGTTCTTGACGGCAGGGAAACTCCGTTCGTTCAGCAAAAAGAAGAGATGGAGCTGAGCGGAAGCTGGATGACGTGGCTCACCGTGCATGCCATGTCGGCGGCATTCGCCTTGCTCATCGGCTGGTTGCAGTTTGTGAAAAGGCTGCGCCTGACGCATCTGGGCTTACATCGGGCCATTGGCATGCTCTATACGCTTGCAATAGCAGTTGGCGGAGTAACAGGCCTCTACTTGTCGTTCTATGCATCCGGAGGTATCTCCGGCATGTTAGGTTTCGGTCTACTTGCGATCGTATGGCTTATCTCAACGGGCATCGGCATAGCGGCGATTATCGTTCGCCGCGATCCCGCTGCGCATGGCAAGTGGATGCTGCGGAGCTACGCGCTTGCTTTCGCCGGCGTAACGCTTCGCGCTTATTTGCCGCTGTCCATGGTTTTATTCGGGCAAGAAGTCTTTGATATCTATTATGCCGTGATCGCCTGGATCTGCTGGATTCCGAATCTGTTTGTGGCGGAATGGCTGATCCGCAGGAAGAAGCGCCCGACGACGCGAAATACATTGAGCGCTTGARCAGGCACACGCAAAAAGGCGTCCAGCATCGATCCTTCGATCGAAGCGGACGCCTTTCATCTGTGGAAGCTGCGGCTAGCCTTCTATATATTCCATGCCTTTCATATAAGGCCGCAGCGCTTTCGGAATGTAGATGCTGCCATCCTCACGCTGATGATTCTCAAGCAGAGGAATTAAAATTCTAGGCGTTGCCACAGCCGTATTGTTAAGCGTGTGACAATAACGCAGCTTCCCGTCAGCCGCACGGTAACGAATGTTGGCGCGGCGAGCCTGGAAGTCGAGCAAGTTCGACGACGAGTGCGTCTCCCCGTACGCTTGCCTACTCGGCATCCAGGTCTCGACATCGTATTGTTTATACGTCTTCTGCGACATATCGCCGATACATACGGCCACGACCCGGTAAGGGAGCTCCAGCAGTTGCAGAATTCGCTCCGCATTCGCAGTCATCTCTTGAAGCATACGCTCCGATAGCGCCGGGTCATTCTCGCAGATAACAACCTGCTCGACCTTCGCGAACTGATGCACGCGGTACAATCCATGCACATCCCGTCCCGCCGAGCCTATCTCTTGGCGGAAGCAGGCCGACATTGCCGCTAGTCGGATCGGTTCGCGAGCATTCACGATCTCGTCGCTGAAGCCCGATATGAGGCTTACCTCCGAGGTGCCGACGAGGTATTTATTGTCCTCCTCAAGGCGGAAAAGCTGCTCCTGTCCGAGCGGCAGGAACCCCGAATGGCGGAACGACTCGCCCCGAGCCATCATCGGCACATCCATTGGCGTGAAGCCGTCTGCTTCGAGCACATCCATCGCCAGGCGTTGAACGGCGTGATGCAAATGGAAGCCAGCTCCCTTCAGCACATAGTTGCGGCTGCCGCCGATCTTGACACCGCGCGCGATGTCGAGCATGCCGAGTTGCTCGGCCAGCTCCACATGATTTTTCGGCTCGAATTCAAATCCAGGAGGCTCGCCGTTTTTCCTAATCTCCACATTGTCTGCATCCGATGCCCCGTCGGGTGTATCGGGCGATACGAGATTAGGCACAAGCAGCAGCAAACGCTCATGCTTAATATTCAATTCACCAAGCTCGGCCTCCAATTCCGTTAAAGCCGCATTCGTCTGCCTTACCTCTTGCTTCATCCTCTCCGCATCCTGCTGCTCGCCCTTCGACAGCTTCATGCCGATTTGCTCCGAGAGTTCATTGCGCGTATGCCGCAGACCATCAATCATTTGCTGCAAGCCGCGCTTCTTATCATCAAGCTCGAGCAGCTCGGGGATGGAGACTTCGATACCTTTCTTAGCCGCAATCTGCTCAAGCACCGCTTGCTGTTCGCGAATAAATGCCATGTTCAGCATGTGCATTCCTCCCTATCCGCGAGTCCGCTTGAATTCGGTCATCAAGTCGGCAAGCGCCTCGCACGCCTCAAGCGAAACTGCGTTATAGATCGACGCACGCAAGCCGCCGACGCTGCGATGTCCGGCCAGTCCTTCGATGCCGCGCTCCTCTGCTGCACCGATCAAGTCCCGTTCCAGCGCCTCGTCCTTCATGCGCCAAGTTACGTTCATGCTCGAACGATAAGGCTTCTCTATAACGCCTTGATAGAAGCCGTCGCTTGCATCGATAACGCCGTAGAGCATAGCTGCTTTCTGCTGACTCAGCCGCTCCATTGCCGCAACGCCGCCAAGGCGTTCGGTCCATTCCAATACGAGCTTCGTCATATAGAGCGAATGAACCGGAGGCGTATTGTACAGCGAGTCGTTGTCCGCGTACGTGCTGTACTTCATAATCGTCGGAATACGATCCGAGCAGTCGGCAAGCAAGCTTTCATGAATCGCGGCTACCGTCACTCCCGCCGGTCCTAGATTCTTTTGCGCTCCCGCATAGAACATTGCGAATCGGCTGAAGTCGAGCTTACGGCTCATGATGTCGCTCGTCATATCGCCGATCAGCGGCACTCCTTTCGTTTCCGGAATATAGCCGAACTGCGAGCCTTCAATCGTATTGTTCGTCGTTATATGGACGTAAGCGACATCCTCCCCGATCGGCAGATCAGCGGTATCCGGCAGCACGCGCCACTTCGCATCCTTGCTGCTCGCCGCCACGACCGCCTTGCCGACAGCGCGAGCCTCCGAATAGGCTTTATCCGAGAAGCTGCCCGACAGTATATAATGCGCCGCCCGTCCCTCCTTCAGAAAGTTCATCGGGATGAGACCGAATTGCATGCTTGCTCCGCCGCCCATGAACAAGATCCGGTACGTATCGGGAAGTCCAAGCAATTTCTTGAACAGCTCCTCCGTCTCCGCAACCATCCGCTCCACCGCCGCACTCCGGTGCGACATCTCCATAATCGACATGCCGCCTCCGCCGTAGGCAACGAATTGCCGCTGCGCCTCCTCCAATACTTCCAGCGGCAGCGCCGCCGGTCCCGGGTTGAAATTGTAATTCCGCTTCATGTTTTGCATGTTGCACCGTCCGTTTCCTCGTTTTTTGGAAAACAAAAAGACGCCCTCGTCTTATTGGGACGAGGAGCGTCTGCTCGCGGTGCCACCCAACTTGACCGAAGCAGCGACAAGCGCTGACTCGATCCTCTTGGTTCCGCGGTAACGGGCGGGCCGGTTAACTTAGGACGTATTCCGCTAGGGAACACTCTTGACGAGAACGCCTCCGAGTTGGAATCTCTTCATAGGCATGATCCGAATGTTTGATATTGCACACATTATATACACGCAGCGAAAGGAATGTCAACACAACTATTTAATTCGGTACACTACTATTGAAATGACCTCACTAGTAGTGTCTATATTGGATATTTGCATTAACTTTTGCCGATATGGGGTAGAGGTTCTCTACACTGCAGAAATCCAATATAGCCTTCTTAACCCGAATATCTAGCCAGCAGCCCGCGACTAGCGACACGCTAAGCGATCTTGATTACATGAAACATCAATTTTTTAAAACCATTTTATACCGATAGCTCCATAACAGCCACATGTTAAAGTAAAGAGTAATACCAGCACCAGCCCCGACAAACAAAATCAATTTTTAGAACGGAGAACAATCATCCCCTATGAATCCAATATTTACGATCGACTGCAAAGATATCTACTTGCGGGAATACCAGCTTGAAGACTTGGATGAACTGCATGCGCTGACGATGCAACCGGAGATTCATACGTTTCTGCCGGACTGGAACGTGCCGAAGGAGCAGCGCGCCGACTGGATAGTAAACTATGAAATTCCGGAAAACAAACAATTTCTGAAGACCGTAGAGGAAGGACGTCCCATTCACGATATAAGACTTCGCTTAGGCATTATTCATAAGGAAACCGGCGCTTTTATCGGTTGGTGCTGCACGGGTCCGAAGGAAGAGCTGCCAGAGCCGAATCGCGAGATTATGTACGCCGTGTCCAAAGATTATAGAGGCAAAGGTTATGCGACGCAAGCGGCATCAGGGCTAATTCATTATTTATTCACTCAGGCCCAAGTTACGGAGCTTCACGCGCTTGCCCTTACGCATAATACGGGCTCTATTGGGGTCATTCTGCGCTGCGGCTTCACACCTGCCGGGCAGATCGAGATCGACGGTGAGAGATTCCACCATTATACGCTTAAGAGGCATTGAACCCGCCAAACACGACAATGATGTTATTTCCTATAGCCCAACTTGTCTTTGACGCTTACCTATCATTACTGTAATGTAATAAATATATATACAGTAATGTCAGTGAATTGGGGACAAGGAGTACATCGTTATGCGAACACAGCACAGAGGACTTACCCTTAATAATTTAGTTAATATACTCATCGTTTTCTCGGTTCTCGTCACGCTTGTCGTCTGCGCTATTGTCGGTTACAACAGTGACAAACAATCACTCATCTCCAGCACGCTCGAATTCAATCGAATCAACGCGGAGAAGCTTGCCCAGACGACTAACGATCTATTAACCTCTGCCAAAAAAACATTAACMGAATCTGCCGATTACATATCTCATCAAGATTTGAAGAACGCTCAATTAGCGCTCAACTTCATTAAACGAAGCAATAATATGTTCAACTCCTTGTTCGTCGTGAACGAAGCAGGTCTTGTCCTGCTCACCTCTCCGGAGTCTCTCGGCGTCGTGAACAAAACGTTGACCAGCGATGCTGCGATACAAGCGCTTGCGCTTAAGAAACCGTTAATTTCAGAGCCCTATATCGCCATTACGGGACGCTTCATTATTCTTGTATCCGTCCCAATCTTCGATCAGTCAGGCGATTACAAAGGTTTTTTGGCTGGCTCCATCTATTTGCATGAATCAAATATATTAGAAAGCGTACTAGGCACGCATACCACTAGTGACAGCGGCTCCTATGTGTATGTCGTTTCCAACAAAGGCGAGCTGCTATACCACCCCGACAAAACGAGAATAGGCGATGTCGTGATGGAAAACCCTGCTGTTCAGCAAGTCGTAAGCGGCCATATCGGCACAAAAGTGGTAACGAACACGGTTGGCGAAAAGATGAACGCCGGATATGCTCCCGTTCCGGAAGCCAGCTGGGGGATTGTATCCCAAACTCCTGCTTCTACCGTAACGGTTTCCGCTAGAAATTTGATTTGGAACATTTGCCTGTATTCCGTTCCATTAATTTTATTGCTAATCGCTTTGGCCTTCGTCTTGATCCGATACATTTCCCGGCCTTTATATAAGCTCGCTCATTTCGCAGAAAATTTGAATGAAAGCAATCAAGCGATGCCGTTTCCAAAAACTCAGAGCTGGTACTATGAAGCCAAGYAGCTTCAAAAAGCAATGACAAGAGCGATCAGCATGATGCAGGAACAAATTCATACGCTCTCGACCGAAGCCCAAAAGGATACGTTGACGGGGTTAAACAACAGGCGAACAATGGATAAGGTGCTGCAGAGCTGGATTAATTCGAATACGCCGTTCTGTTATATGATTCTCGATATTGACCACTTCAAATGTGTGAACGATACGTATGGACACCCAATGGGCGATGAGGTATTGAAGTTTCTTGCTCAAAAAATGTTAGAGCTGACAAGCTATGACGATGATGTGGTTTGTTGCCGATACGGCGGGGAAGAATTTGTTATCCTTGTGCCAAATATGAATCTAGACGGATCCTATCTGCTTGCAGAGCATATTAGAACAACCATCGAACAATCCGATAGTCCAATTGGGAAACCTATTACCGTATCGATTGGGGTCGCTTCCATCGATGACAGTCAGGGCGAGCTGGAGGTCATGATGCAGACGGCAGATGACGCATTATACCGCTCCAAACAATCGGGAAGAAACAAAGTAAACGTAGGTTAAGACGCTAACATAACCAAAGAAGAGACGGGGCCGCAGCCCAATGTCATTAAGTTAAGGCGCAGGGCCAAAAATCAAGAACAAGAGCAGGTTATCGAAAAGATAGCCCGCTCTTTTTTTTGCACGAAAAAGAGAAATAGGACTTGACAAGTAGTTGGAAGTGTGTGGCGTAGCCCCTTTGAAAAACAAGGAGGTTTCGCCGATGAATGAGCACGCGAATTCGCTAAAAAAAACGCTGACATCCCTCATACGAGAAATGTCAGCCGCACCAGCACCTTATGTTAAAAACCCTAAAAAAGACTTTACCCGAAAGAAAAAGCTGCCCTTTGAAACGGTTATGCAACTCCTGATCTCAATGGGTGGAAACAGCATATATAAGGAACTCTTGGAATCGCATGGCTATGACATAAACACCGCAACCACATCTGCTTTTGTCCAACAGAGAAATAAAATCCTGCCGTCTGCTGTGGAATTCTTGTTTCACGAATTTACGCAATCGTATACAGATATCAAGTGCTATCGAGGGTATCGCTTACTTGCAGTCGACGGCTCGGATTTGCATATCGTGACGGACGCTGCGGATACGGACACCTACTTTCAAAGTCAACGGAACACCAAAGGCTATAACCTTTTGCATTTGAACGCAGCCTATGATCTCTGCAACAGGCTTTACGTGGATGCCATTGTTCAGCCCAGAAGGTTGTGCAACGAGGGAAGGGCGCTGGCTGCTATGGTCGACCGTTCCCCATTCAAAGGCAAAACCATCGTTATTGCCGATAGAGGCTATGAAAGTTACAACAATTTCGCGCATATTGAACGCAAAGGTTGGAACTATGTCATACGGGTCAAGGATTTGGATTCTAGTGGCATTCTTTCGGGCTTGCGTTTGCCCGCTAGCGGGTCGTTTGATCAGGACGTTCATCTAACACTCACCAAAAAACAAACCAAAGAGGTCAAGACTCATCCCGAGATTTACAAATTCGTCCCTTCCCATTCCACATTTGATTTTTTGGATTTGCATGAGCACTTGTTTTACCCGATGTCCTTTCGAGTTGTTCGCTTCGTCCTGCCTAATGGCACATATGAAACCGTCATTACGAATCTTTCTGCCGCTGATTTCCCACCCGATGAAATCAAATCCATTTATAACCTGCGATGGGGTATTGAAACCTCTTTCCGGGCATTAAAATACACCGTCGGTCTGACGAATTTTCACGCAAAGAGGCAAGAGTCCATCATCCAAGAGATTTTCGCAAGAATGATCATGTACAATTTCGCTGAAATGATGACCTCGCACGTCGTCATTTCGCAAATGGATAAACGGCACTCCTACCAAGTCAACTTCACGGTCGCCGTTCACGTTTGTAGACATTTCCTGCACTTAAGGGATGATGAACCCCCACCAAATGTTGAAGCACTGATTCGCAAAAACATTTTGCCGATTCGACCCATTCGCCCAGGGCAGCAGAATACGCGCAAAATCCGCTATAAATCAGCTGTTAGCTTCGTCTACAGAGTAGCATAATTCGTTCCACATGAACATTTTTTAAGCGGATATTCCATCCGCTTAGTTTGCTGTACGCTTTTTCCTGCTTGCACCAAAAAACAAACGGCACAGGGCTTTTTCCCCATGCCGTTTCGGATTCCATTTTCACTCCCGGTCTTGACTTTGAGCTTAACTTAATGAC